>JAMCTO010000295.1:0-2300 GCA_023381095.1 Bacillota bacterium | reverse complement strand
TTCGCCGTACCCAAATGGGTTCGGATTACGGGAACATTAGTTTATGCTCTTAACCCTTTCATCGTGTTATATGGGCCAATAAAGAAAACCGAAATGAGCGACATAAAGAAAAGAGGCCAGGGGATGATGGTATGCTCGCGCCAACGCGCCGTTAACACCACTCCCAGTAGCCGTTTGAGCCAAATTGCCATAACTGGAATTCAAAAAATACAAGGGCCTTTTCATAATCAGCCAATTGAAATAGAGCCACAGTCCCCCAACAAACACAATAGGGGACCCGAGAAGAATCGCAGAACCTTGCCACTGGGCGGCCTGAGTTTTGCCCCATTGGGTCACAATAAGCGCAACAATCACAAACGCTCCAAAGGGGACGGCTTCATAGCGCATACCAAATCCGAGAGCAAGCCAAAATCCGCCCATCATGAGTCGTCGCAACGATCCCTGTTGTAGGTAGTCTAATATTCCGTCGTAGCTCCCAAGCATACAAGTGACCCACAGGAGATCGGTCATACCATTGGCCCCATATAACACGATGAAAGGGTTAAGAGCATAAACTAATGTTCCCGTAATCCGAACCCATTTGGGTACGGCGAATCCACGGATAATGTGATTCAAGTGATAGACCCCAATAGCCCCGAATACCGACGTCACCACATTGCCCGCAATGCCCCGTGACACAACCGCCGGAAACCATGGGTGCAGAGCCACGATGGGCAACTCGAGCAGGCTCGGCAGCGGATTCCAAATCATACCAATGGCTCCAAGATGAGGGTTGCGGCTAAACAGGACATAATAAGCATTACCGACCCGAGAGGCCGCATCGCCCGCGTAATAATGCAGATCAAAGATAAAATACACACTCACTGCGGTGTAAAGCAAGAACGCCAATATTGCCAAAAAGTGGCCTTCAGATAACCACGTCCCCGCGTTCTTAGGAATAGCGCGAGCATGAGATCTGCTGTGTGGCGATTTTGTTGGTAGTGGCGCGGTAGCATCTGCCATTGAAATCCTCCGTCGAATACACATTGCTCTCTAAAAACACGAATGCGCTGTATCCTCATACAACTGTAGGCCATCAGGCCCGTTCAGTCTGTCCCATAGTTAGTCTCACAAGCCGTATCATTAACGATACGTGCCTATAGTCATGGGCTTATCGTGCGTGTAGACAGGGTGCGGAGGATACGTTGATGGAGTGTCCGTCATGACGTTCTCGTTATAATCAGCACGGGCGAAGAACTCACTTAAGCGAGACGCGCTGGGCCATTAGGTATCACGAACCGCTTTGGAGCGCACGCTTACTCATTAGTAACCGATTACGAGTACGCCGTGCCAAAATATGATAACCCGTATAGCTAATCACAGAGGCTGCTAATATGCCAATCACCTTGCCGACTAACGCCCCGACATTCCCCAAATAGTGAGAAGAAATTCCACTCATCATCATCTGCACCGCCACACCTAGACCGGTGACGATATAGAATCCCAGTGCAGGTAACTTGGTCCGGAAACTCACGCGCGAGTGGAGTACATATCCGCATAAGCTTGCCACAATCCACGCTCCTAAAGACTCTACAGCCGCCACACGTCCATTGTGAAACGGGGGCCAAGTAGACATGAGGATCCAGAACACGACAATATCCACGAGGGTATTAATGGCCCCGACCATCCCAAACCGGAGCAGTTGCCAACGCTCTGTCATAAACCGCTCGGCAATGCGGGACCAATGATTCCATGCCATTTTCCCTAAAGTGGGAGTACACGCGACCATGTGGCCGACTGTTGCCCGTCGCGGACGGACGCTGCGTTGCGTGACAGGTACTTCCACAATGGTCAAGGCATGCTGCCTCGCTTTCATTAACGCCTCAATATCGTAGAGCCACCCAGATTCTCCCGCCTGCGTCAACACGTCCCGAGCAAACCAGCCAGGAAATACCTTCAGTCCTGCTTGCGTATCTTTCACCGGCAGTTGCAAGACGGACGACGCCACCCAATGCGCCATTCGCGAGGTTTGACGTTCGAACCATGGTCGTTCATCGCGCTCTCGAGTCGCAATCACACAACGCCGGTTATCTTCTGCGATAAGTTCGGCCATGGCAGGCAACAACTCCGCAGGGTATTCCAAGTCCGCATCAATAAAGGCCACAACCTCTCCCGTGCTTGCCTGAAATCCGCAGACTATAGCGTGGCCCTTTCCTGTGGAATGACGGGTTTTAAGAAGTCGGCTTAGCGAATGTGTAGACGACGCAGCCTGTTGGGCTTCTAGGTAGGTGTCGTCGGTCTAGGTGTGGCGGTGCAGATGA
>JAMCTO010000294.1 GCA_023381095.1 Bacillota bacterium | reverse complement strand
TCCGTCGCTCCTTTCGATGGGGCTCAGCCCGTTGTTTTCCTCCGGTATCTCGACGGGAGAGGAAAGACGAGGCGGTATCCGCAGGATCCCCCCCGATGTATGCCATCCACGTGCATACCCTAGCGGGTGCGATTTTTGTGGGACTCGTGCTCACCATGCCCCGCAGGCTGTGGTCAAAACCTCCGCACTCGCTCCATGCGCTGGGACCCTTGGTGCATTTCTTATGGCGCTGGGGTTTCCCGGCGTTAGGGATCGAGGTGATGAGTCTGGGAATCATATTTCTGGGCATGGGCTATCGCAATTCCGAAGATACTATGTCGGTTAGGCTAGATGCGTCCCGTGGCAGCCCAATGTATCATCAGCAAAAGACCCAATACCGTTCCCATCCCCATCAGTACGCCCTCAAGAATACACAGACCATGCATCAGATGGAGAGAGCCAGGCACAGACTGCTTCAAGGCGCTCATCGTTTTCGCCCCATCCATGATCGGCGGCCATGGCATCATGTCCAAACATATCGTAGTGCCTCCAAAGACCAAGATTATGGGAGCTACAGACCACAAGAGACTACCAACAATCCCGGTGACTATAGCAACGAGGCCGACTCCAGACAAGCTCATCCCCAAGCGATGCCCAACCTTGCGAATGGGTTCCTGTACCTTCACCTGACTCACTCCAGGGACGATGCCCATTCGCCATCGACGACCGCGAAGAATCCAAGGAGCCGATCCGATGCGCCAGTCTTTCACAGAATAATGCCCCCATGCCAAAAAGAGGCGATGTCCTCCTTCATGAAGGAGGCTTATTCCCATATACAGGCCATACAGTACGATAAGACGTATGATCATATATGGATAACCTCCCGTACTCTGATTCGCCTTAGTCTGATCGTTCTCCTGTCTATGGGCTTAGCGCATATCGGCATTGTGCTATGGCTCCGGACCTGAGCTGGGAATACCACCGGTGGCCTTTTTTGAGGCGTTAAGGCCGATTAGTGACGACGGGATGGGTTCTAGGCCGTGACCGGCCTAGATAGCATCAGGCATTCTCTTTCAGGAGGTGCTTTGCCTGATGTCCGATTTTCTCAGTTTCTGCCTGTGTGACCAGTGCTGCCGCCCTACGGATGTTGCTCGTTTGCAGAGTGTGTGCCCCTCTGACACCCCGGTGACTCTCCGTGTCTGTCCTGACTGTTGCAGGGATATTCTCTGGAACACCGCTGATGACATTATTCCGCTCGCTGATCCGTGGGAGCAGACGCCCGCGTGGCTGCAATCGGTCTTTCTGAGTCGGGGGTTTCGTTTCCGGGCCGTCCAGTGGCTATGGATGCACGTTTACCAGAAACATGTGCGGCAGCCACTCTCCTGCACTGATTGAATCCCCGTGTGTTTTGCGAAAGGAGCGACGGAGACCCGATGACACCCCCAAACCGCCAACCGACCGATTTTGTTCTGACACACTGGATGCGTAAGCCCGATGGGCTCACGGCCTGCGTTTTGGACTGGTGGCCGGGATCTCCGCCTGCTGGGATCGTGTGGGAATTGATGGCCCAACACCGTCTGCGCCTGTGGTGGCGCCGGCACCCGGCGCATGCGTCGCAGCTTAGACTTAGATGATGGGTCACTAACACCAAAGGGAGACGACATCCATGACAAACGTGTTTCATTTGTTGGACCAATATATCACATTTATCGAGCGTTCTCATGAAAGCCAACTGGGTTTCTACGGAATATTGGATCACTCAGCCCGCGACGTTGCGCGCAAGTACGGCGTACATTATCCTGTCCCTACCTCCTCTCGAAATGTGCGTCTTTCGCTTGTCGATACGTTAGTAGCCTACGGTTCTCGTTCTCATTATCCCCCAAACGTTACTCAATTTTTAAGGCACTATGCCCCTCCTCAAGCCTATAATAAGATGTGTAAGTTGCGTGACAAATGGACCAACGCTCACTCTGTTCTTGATTCCACCAGCTATTATGAAGCGTTCACTAAAAAGGATCCCTTGACTGAAGAGAACTCTTGTCGTGTCTTATTGCGAGTTCTTCTTCCGGTCATCGGATCTCGGGTAGCTGCACTGCAACGAGAAGACGAAGCATCTACTGCACAACTTATTGACACCAGTTTGGCTGCCTATAGTCAACTCGCCCACCATGTGGAGACGGGACGCAATCTGCGCATCGTGAGCTCTGACCTCGACATCGCTCATCAGCAGTACGATGCGCTTCTACTACATCACCGACTTCTTCTTAACCGTCACAGTATTATTGCCCAGTCTTTGCTCAGACGTCTTAAACAGACCACTTTCAAACTTCACGAGCTTATTTCTGGTACGGAGCAATGGATTCTCATCATTACTCCGTGGTACGCATTTCTTTCTGACTGGGCGAAACAGTCCGGTGGATCGTTACATCATGTGTATTCCACTCTTGAGAAGACTGTATTTGAACCTACGTCCTCTTGCCCTCCTCTGCCTATTAAGGACTGGCACTCTCTGTATCGTTTTAACCATTTATTCGATCGTCATTGGCTACGACTCACCCCCTCGCTATCCACGCTGTCGGCCAGTTCTATCCCGCCATTTGTTATGCCCAAAAACATGGCACCTCTTTATCGGCTCATCCACAACATCACCACGCAATATCCCGATCGCCTTGTGTGGCGTCAAGTAATTCAAGCATTTCTGATCCAGACCGTTCCCCGTACTGAAACCTGTACGTTATCTTGGCGACAATGGTTAGCAACGCAGAATTACCCCGTTCTGCAATTCAACGCATGGCTCCAAGAGTACGGTATTCTCTTGCCCCATTCCGCAGACCCCGTTCCTGAGACAGTGATTCCAGTATTGCCATTATTGACTTTGGGACAACGCCTAACATCTTTTGATCAGGCTTATCTGACCGCAATCCTTAAAGCTGGTTTTATCCCGCTTCACGATGCATCTAGCCATAGCAATACCTCAAGCGGATGGCGCGACTGGCTTGTGCATGTACAAGGATGTCCACAGATTTCCCTTTCCTCAGTACAGAAAGAGGAACTGATAACGTTTTATCGGGCCACGGTGCAAAAGCTGAAAGACACGACTCATACGCCGCCGGTAGACGGATGGTTTACCACGATCGACGATGCTCCATTTACCGAGTGGGGATGGCATCGTATCAGCTTAACAGCCGTACCACACGCATGGGCGCATATTACTCTCATCACGGAAGACGGAACGTTTCGCTTTCGGTTACATGATATTCCGCCTTTAACACACCCCAATGTTTTGATGGCCTTTACCTGGCTCTTAGCACTGGCTGAAAGTGTTCGTCACGCCGACACGACTTTTATCTGGGGAGACGATAGCCGTATGTCGCCCCTTTATTCTTCTGAAAACTCATCAGATAATTACAACCTGCATTCCACCGGCTCTATGGTCCACCGACCAACACGCGCTGATCCGCGTGGAATCATGCGTCGGCCTACGCTAGTACGCGGTCATATTCGCGATCTGAAAGGCAAAACAAGAGGCCCGGGACGTCAGGAACTCGCCGCGGCTTATGACATCGTGTTGCCTACGGGCCATACTTTTGTCATTCCTCATCCGCGTGGTGTTGGTCAACCCTCTCTGAGAGATGCGGCGCAAACGTGGACTATCAAATGGTCTCCCCACGCTATGATTCACACATGGCGTCATGCCGTGGCATCCCCTCACGATCTGTAGCGCTATCGAAAGTTCTTGACACCCGGCCATGTGTTTTAATCCGCTCTACGCGGAGTGGCGCCGGCGCCACTCCGCGCCTTTCCTTAGAGGCTGTCGCTCTTTCTTTTTCTCAGGGCGCATGCTACGCTAAGCGAAAGGAGCCGTTGTTTGATGAAAGGAGATCCCTCTATGTCTGACCAGCCGCCGATGCCTCCCATGACGTCGGATTTCCCGGATCATTGGGGATTTTATCTTTTGCAGGCCATCAATCGGCTCGATGACAAGATTGATGACGTGCGGCGCGACCAAGAACGCACAGCTAACGCTTTGCGCCAAGATATTCATGCGCTCGATGCCAAAATTGATCAGAAGGTGGACGCGCTCGATGCCAAGATTGATCAGAAGATAGACGCGCTTGACGCGAAGTTTGACCAAAAGATCGACGCCCTAGATACCAAATTTGACCAAAAGCTCACCGGCCTGCAATACTGGTACTGGGGCACCTTGGTCGTCATTATCGTGGGATTTGTGACGATCTTTCTTTCGCACACCTAAATGTTCCCGCTTTCGTTATAGGCCGATCCTGCCGATCGGCCTCTTTGTGTTGGCAGTTTCAGAGTATTTTGGGGTCCCGCCAACAAAACGCGGATTTCCCACGGTTAAATCGACAAATAATGGCTAATGACAGGGAAATCGCTTTATTGAACCGCACAAATGGACTGGTGTGCGGTTC
>JAMCTO010000293.1:1003-2865 GCA_023381095.1 Bacillota bacterium | reverse complement strand
TACTTTAATAGCTTACCGATTGGGGGCACTTTTTCCTTAGCCGCATGTACGTTTCAACTCCTCAGCTTGTATCAAGGCAAAGCCGTGGGGGAGGTTCAGTTTACCAACCCCAGCGGGGATGTCTATGTGCCAAATGGAGTTCTCCTCACTCCGGGGACAATTCAGGTGACATTCAATGCCCCTTAATATTAATCTCATTAATCAACTACGTCGGCATCTGGCCCCCTATTTGAATGCCGATGACCCCGTTGTGACTACAGTGTTAGGGGCTTTGGCCAGTCAGTGGGATTTAGTTGAGACCACATGGGAGGAAGCCCTCCAAGTGTTCTCCATTCTAGGTGCAACGGGGGACAATCTCACCACCATTGGGCATTATTTATCGGTGGACCGTTTTCCTAGTGAGAGTGATGCCCATTTATTAGCGAGAATAGCTGCGGTATTAAGTCGACGCCCTACGCAAACGGGTTTTCAATATAATATCGATTTACTCAGCGAAAACGGCAACGTGAATCTCTATACACCCACTGGTGGGTATTTAACGGGTTATGATGCCAGTTTATCCTATCGATGGGATCGCCAAACCATTACGGGGACTTTAATGAGGTCCTCTCCTGCGTGGGATCCATATACCCGTCAAATTGTGGATCCTAATAAACCCACCTTCACCAGTGTGCAGGGGATTTTCCTGCAAAATACCCCCCGCGAATGAGAAAACTCAAGCGGCCCTACAAGTCTGGCAAGGGAGCACAAATTATTGGCCCGACTCTGAGTGGCAAACAACGGCACTTACTCCGACTTTTACTCCCAATATAACCAGTCCATATTGGGCAATCTTAGACGGGGCAGTTCCTACCTATAGTGGCACTCAACTGTCCAGTGTTAGTGGCACATGGGCAGTCACAGGCCCTATCTATACGGAACCTTTAACATGGACATGGACGTTAGATAGTACCGGGATGAGTGCCGCATTATGGGGATGGGGAACCACCGGGGGGTATTTTGCAGGAATTTCTGGAACTCAAGTAGTCTTAGGTAAGGGGTCTCCCACCACATGGACCATTCTTGCATCCGGGACATTGCCGGGCACCAGTACCATAACTGGAACCATCCAATGGACCGCGGGGGGAAGCCTGGCTTTTACATGGATACAAAGCTCCGCCTCTGGCACACTAACAGCCACAGACAAAACTTTTATATCAGGGCAAATCGGATGGGGGAACTGGCTTGGCACCGGAACATTTAGTCCCCAAGCAGTGTCCACGCCGTTTCCGACATCCCTTGTGGTACAGAGTGACCCCGGGATTGCGGTTCAACTCCAATCTCAATCGGCTACTAATGCCCCCGCCCCAGGAAATGTCTTAACCATCACCAGTCCACTGGCATCGGGCGCCCTAATAATCACTGGACCGGCTCTTACAACAACCTGGTCTGGAACATGGTCATGGTGGGGACAAACGACTTCACCAACTGGCACCCTAACGGCCCAATTGGGATCCACAACACTTGCGTGGGGAGGGTATTCGTGGGATGCGTTTTCGTTATCAGTAGGCAGTGGTACAAGAACACCCCGGTGGAATATTTCCGGTACTCAAGGGACAACCAATATTGGGTTGCCGCAATGGGAGCAGTTACCGTATGCGACTCCCTATATTTTAAATGACAATACCAGCACGGAACGAGCCGGGGAAGCGGCTACAGTGATTCCCTTGATATGTCCCCAAAATCAGGGGATGGTGGGGATGGGAGTCTACATTACTGATGCCTTTAACGCGGGGGGACAACTCCTTTGGGATCTCTATAGTGGCACCTTAGCCACGACTACGGGCACCACGGGACTAGCGTGGCAATTGAGCACCGTAGAT
>JAMCTO010000293.1:0-993 GCA_023381095.1 Bacillota bacterium | reverse complement strand
CCCCCTCGCACCAAATCAATGGCATTACGGCCTCTGGACATGGGGACCATTGGGATGGACATGGACGTGGGATGGCACAACGCTGAGTGGAACGACCCCCCCGCCGTGGCAACCAGGAACGTATACCTTAGCCTTTGGACAAAATGCCCAGTATACCAATATCACGGTAGCGGATGGGGTATTACCCCCAGCCGAAACCAGTCAATGGACCACCACGACGCTTACCCCGATGTTTAGCGAAACAGTGTGGCAAGGCAATTTCACCAATAATATATTTGCGGGGGTTCAAGGACAAATGGGCAACAACTGGGTCCATACCCTCGGGATTCAATTTCCCTATACCGCTCAGCAATCCACAGGCGCATTCACCTTAAATGCCTCCGCCTTAAACGAGGATGTGTTAGGCGGATCCTTAAACACGGTCAATGCAGCGATTATCCAATCCATTATCTCGCCATCGCTCCCCGCAGGCATTTTACCCTTCGGTTGGCAACGCGGCACGCTCACGTAAAGGGGGTCTCTATGCAAGTCGCCTTATTTCAACCCGATGAAGTCCTTCTTGCGGGGGATCTGCAACAAGGATTTCAAGGGATCAATCAATCGTTTCAAACCTTTATTAATACCACCGACTTCCCTCAAGATACACTCCTTGTAGGGGGGCATGTGAGTGCGACTTCCCCCGCGTCGAGCTGTGTGCAACTTTCCTCGCTGATTGGCGTGCAACAAGGGCAATTGATCAATGTGCCCGGTACCATTCAAATCAATATTTTGGGATCTTCTTGCACGTATGACAGTGGACAAGCGGCGGGGAGTTCCCCCCGCATTGATGTCGTCTGTATTCAATACACCCGTACCGCAACCAATAACGCGGTACGAGAATTCATTAATCCCACGACTCAAACCCAAACGACGGAAACGATCCCCACCACGCAAGTGGATAGTTTTGCTATTCAGGTGGTTCATGGCACGCCCAGTAGTACTCCTGTGGCCCCC
>JAMCTO010000292.1 GCA_023381095.1 Bacillota bacterium | reverse complement strand
TCAGAAATTGATTTTGTGTAGCAATGGTCCAAATTGGTTTTTGCACGCGACTGGCTCCTTAATGTTATGTCCCGTCAGGGAATCAGGCCAAAACGGCGAAACCGTTCGGCGAGATACTCGACAGGTGTATGTTCAACGCCATTGTAACTCCGCTTAGTGTAAATATTGATGGCGTCAGGAAAAACTTCCCGCAGCATCCTGCGAATGCGCTGGCCCGCTGCATCTTGGTCGGTAAAGATCACAACTTGGCAGTGACCAGCCTCCTTTTTTAGTCTTTCTAGTCGCTCAGTACCTGGAATACCATAAGTGGCATAAATGGGGATGGCAGGAGACAGTATTTGTTGCACTCGATGACGGTCATTCTTCCCTTCCACAATCACCACAAATGGCAACCGCATCAGCATTCCCCCTCACTCAAGACACCCCTCGCAGGCTAATGGTTTTTCCCCGGTCGTTGTTAAGATTACAACGAATCCGATTGGAATGAAAAGAGGGAAGTTTGACCATTGAAGACCAAACTTCCCTGGCCTGAAATCACTCGTGCACTGCCTCACCATATGTGTCAGTCGCCGATAATCAACGCACCAGCACGTCGTTGATTGCCGACTCTAAACGGTTCATACCATCTTCGGCGTCGGCCCGGGAAATTGTCAACGGCGGCAATAAACGAATCACATTGTCAGCCAACCCTGCTTTGGTCAGTAATAAACCGCGGTGAAATGCGGCCTGAATCACGGCCTGACAGGTGGCCCTATCGGGTTCTAAATTGCCTGGATGCACAAATTCCAGCCCTATCATAGCGCCGAGTCCCCGAACATCCCCGATTTGCGGATATTGTGCTTGCCACTCCAATGCACGGGAGCGCAGCCAATTGCCCATCTGCGCGGCCTGTCCTGGAATATCTTCCTGCGCCATCAGGTTCAGCACCACTTTTGCCGCCGCCAAGGCCACTGGATTCCCGCCATATGTGCTACCTATGCTCCCCGGAGCCATCCCCGCCAGGATATCTCGACGACCAACCACTGCTGAAAGCGGCAACCCGCCGCCCAATGCTTTGGCCGTCACCAACAAATCTGGCGCCACCCCCGAATGTTCGATGGACCACATTTTTCCGGTTCGCCCTAAGCCTGCTTGAATTTCGTCGGCAATAAAAAGAATCTGGTGCTGAGTGCAAAAATGGCGGAGTCCCCGCAAAAATTCGCCGGGCATGGGGATAAACCCCCCTTCCCCTTGTTCCGGCTCAATAATCAGGGCAGCCACTTGGTCTGCCCCAATTTCCTCCGTGATTACACTTTGCACCATATCCAGACACTCAATTTGGCAGGTAGCGCGGTTTACCGCCACCGGACAGCGATAACAATACGCCGACGGCACTCGATAGACATCAGGAATAAAAGGGCCAAAGCCGACCTTGTACGGATTCGTCTTGTCGGTCGCGCTTAATGCCCCATAAGTACGCCCGTGAAACCCTTGGTTAAAACTGATAATGCCCGGCTTCCCAGTGTATTGCCGCGCAATTTTCAATGCATTTTCTACGGCTTCTGCACCGCTATTAAAGAACGCCACCTGCTTTTCCCATGGTCCCGGAACCAATGCTGCTAACTGTTCCGAAACCTCCACATATCGCGGATACATTACCGTGTGAAACGAGGTGTGGATAATGCCGTCTAACGCATCCTGAATGGCAGACACAATTTCGGGACGGTTATGTCCCAAACTTTGAACACCGATACCGCCGATAAAGTCCAAGTAGCGATGTCCCTCCACGTCGACGACCCAATTGCCCTCGGCCCGGTCGACAAACACCGGAAAAGCCGAATTAATCCCGCCGGCTACCGCAATTTGTCGTCGGCGCAGCCAACCCTGATTGTTCACATGCGTTATCCCCTTACCTGGTTTGACGTCTAAAAAGCGTTCTCTCCCAATAAGTCGCGGCCTACAATGAGGGTGTGGATTTCATAGGTTCCTTCATACGTGTCTACTGTTTCCAGGTTGGCCATATGCCGAATCGGCGGGTAATCGACACTAATCCCATTGCCAGCTAAAATCTCTCTGGCCATTCGGGCCACGACCAAAGCCGCACGCGCATTGTCCCGTTTGGTAAGCGACACATGGGGATAGCGCATCGACCCACTTTGGTACAAACGCCCCAACTGCAAGGCTTTCAACTGCATGTTGACGGTCATTGAAAGCATATCCACGAGGCGTTCTTGCATCAACTGGGTGGCGGCAATGGGTTTACCGAATGCTATTCGGGTTTGAGCATAGGAGGCAGCCTCATTAAGACAGTCGAGTGCGGCACCGACGGTACCCCAGGCAATGCCATAACGGGCCTGGGTTAAACATCCGAGCGGCGACCCGAGCCCGCGTGAAGATACCAGGACGTGGTCTTCAGGAACAAACACATTGTCCAGATACAGTTCCGACGTCACCGACATCCGCATCGACGCTTTAGTGGAGATGTGGCGAGCGGTAAATCCCTCGCTGTTTGTTGGTACGATATAGCCCCTTATAACGCCCTGATCATCCTTGGCCCACACCACAGCAATTTGTGCCAAGTTGCCATTGGTAATCCAACGTTTGACACCTGTTACGCGCACTCCCCCCGGCACCGATTTGGCCACGGTGCGCATCGAAGCCGGATCCGATCCGGCGTCTGGCTCTGTCAGGCCAAAGCATCCGATAATTTCTCCAGATGCCATTTTGGGCAGGTAAGCTGTCCTCTGGTCCTCGCTGCCATATTTGTAAATGGCATACATCGCCAGTCCGCTCTGCACCGATGCAAAGGACCGCAACCCGGAATCTCCGCGTTCCAATTCTTGCATCATCAATCCGTAAGCAATCGGGGACAGCCCGGATCCCCCATACTGTTCCGGCAATGTCGGGCCAAAAACCCCCAGTTCGGCCAACTGAGGAACTAACTCCGTCGGAAAGATCCCGTCTTGCCACCACTGGCCAGCGTAAGGCCGTACCTTAGCATCCACGAAACGTCGAACCGCATCCCGAACCTGAATCTCGTCCGAGGAAAGTTGGGCATCGATTCCAAAATAGTTGTCAATATGAGCACTTAAATTGTCTGTTTGCACCAAGTGTCACTGGTCCTTTCGTAACGTGCGATATAATTCCCAGACTTCTGCGGTATGCTCTCCGAGTTCCGGAGGTCGACAGCGCGGTTGTGCTGGAGAATGAGAAAACCGCCAAGGAAGATGAACTTGCGGAATGCCATCGATTTGGGAAACCACTGGGTTGGGCAGGGAATTGCGCCAAGCCAGAGCTTGGGGAATCGTCAGCACTGGTCCCGCGGGTACTTGCTTGGCGTCAAGTTGTCGGGTCCATTGCGCGACAGTCTGTTGCACCAATACGCTCTGAAGATCCTCGTGCAAGGCGGATCGATGATTAACCCGCTCAGGATTGCTGCAATAACGCGCATCTGTTGCCCACTCCGGCTGCCGCAAAACATGGCACAAATTTGCAAACTGTTGGTCGTTGCCCACAGCTATCGCCAAATATCCATCGGCAGCTTCAAACAGTTCATACGGAGCCAATTGGGGATGGGCGTTTCCCCACCGGACTGGGGGACTGCCGGTCACCAAATGTGCCATGCCGACATTGGCCCACCACGCGACTTGTGAATCAAACAAAGAGACTTCCAAGTGCTGTCCCACTCCCGTGCGTTCCCGCACCAAAAGCGCTGATAAAATACCAGAAAGCAAAAACAAACCCGATGTAATATCCACCACCGCAATCCCGGTCTTA
>JAMCTO010000291.1 GCA_023381095.1 Bacillota bacterium | reverse complement strand
AGCGCAGTATTGAAGTGGATCGCGCAAGATATGCTGGCGTAGCTCAATTGGCAGAGCAACTGATTTGTAATCAGTAGGTTAGAGGTTCAAGTCCTCCCGCCAGCTCCATCCGAAACCTTTATCCTGCTCCATTTATGTGATGTGTCGTTTTTTATCTTCTCCTGAAAGAAGCCTCAGACCCACATTCGACCCATACTTTACGCAAGGCTCCACTGCGAGTGCCGACCTTGGTAAACTGCTCCCAACCCAGCGAGGAGAGCTGGTGCATATCGTTCAAACAACACCTCAGAATGCCCAATCACCCCAAAGAACCCGATGCGAAAGATCCGCGTAAACTGGACTCGGGACGATTCATTGGCGGAAACGGGATGCCTGCACAGGCCCGGTCGGGATGCCCCAGAACGAATTCAGGTCATGATTTAGGCATCAGCAAACATGTCAGGGTGTCTTAGTGTCAGGTGCATGGATCTTCGCAGAGATGCTTGGGTGCGGGGCCGTGAAAATGTCTTTGAGCACAGATTCTGCCGGTTTTCCCCGTAAGGTGTAGCCGTTGTCCTTCGGCCCGCCCTGCCAGTTTGGATTGGAGGGATTAGCCCACCAGAACCACATGATGCCCTTCACCCAGGGTCGTTTCCAGATGCTGTCAAAGGTGGCTTGGTACAACTGTTGCTGGAGTTTCAGATTCACCGCTTTATTTGGGTACCATGAGCCCGGAGTGGCCGCTGCCCCGTTTTCTGAAGGATACCCGAGTTCTGTGATAAGGAAGGGCTTCTGGGAAAGACCGGTGGATTGACGCCACGACTGGATTTGGTCGGCCAGGCTGTTCCAACTGGCCGTCAAGAGGCCTACCGTGGGATTGGGCGATTGGCTCAGCGGGAAGTAGGCGTCAATTCCGACGTCGTCGAGTTGCGCCCAAAAGGTGACCTGTTGGTAATTGGGGTAGTCGGACCCATAAGTGATCGGACCATGATAGTACTTTTGGGCAATTTGAATGGCATGGACCCAATAGGGCTTATAGGCAGGGACCGTATCCAGGGAGTCAAATTCGTCGCCAATGGAGAAGAGGTCGGCATGGTCCGCTTGAGCCAACTTGGCGTAATGGGCGGTATAGGCATCAAAGCTCTTAAACCAGGCAGAAACCGAGGCGGGATGGAACAGCGCCTGCCACCCGCTTCCTTGAAGAGAGTTGACGAATGGATTTAAGAAGACGCGCATGCCCTCATGGTGAGCCAACTGAATCAGCCGCGTGACACTGGCATCGGTGGGGGTTTTCTTGGAACTCGGAAAAATGGTGGTCGAAGCGTTCGTATTTTGGTACCAGGCGGTCTGGATAGCCAGCCAAGTCACACCGTCCTGGTGCAGGTGCGTGATGGAATTGGTTACGGCCGGAGAATTGAATACGTTCGGGGTGTAGCCTGCCTCCGTCATGCCTTTCATGCGTGCGGATAGGGGCGGAAGCGCAATGGCGCGTCCTGATTCCGGATTCGCCCTGAACCAGCCGCATCCCGTGAAAACCATCAGCACGGCCAAGAGAAGGCAGTTGCCCAAAGTCCGTGGCCGTTGCGCCATGTGTGACCCCTCCATATCCTCGGCATGGACGCAGTATGCCCGCTCTTGCTGCGGAACATGTTTTCCCCGTTAGGACAGGCTGGCTGCTCGATTTCACGGCCAAGACATCGTCTGCGGAAATGGCCAGCCAAGACCATCGCAGCCATTGGCGGGCTCCCTCTCAGGATTAGAGGGCGCAGCTAAGGTGAGCGCGACCAGGCACTGCCAGCCGCGGTGAAGCGGATAGATTTTGGACAAGTGGTCCTCAGTCTACTACGGTGTGGGCATATAGCCTCCAAGTTGCCATTTGAAGTCTGCCGCGCTTTTCATCTCCACCATACATATTCCGGCATTGTTGAATTCCAATTTGCGGTAGTGGATAAGAGGCATTCCCAGGGTTCCGGCGATGAACAGCCGGATGGCGGTATTATGCGACACCACCATCACTGACTCGCCGTTGTCGCGGCTGTTCTCGACAAAGACGCTCTGGATCCGGGCAACGACGTCCCCTGCCGACTCTCCGGACCCTCCTGCCTTGACGTGGGCCGGGTCGTGAAGCCAAGCTTTCCATTGCTGAGCGAAATGGTGTTCGATTTCCTGCTGGGTTAATCCTTCCCAGTCCCCAAAATCTATCTCGCTTAATCGGGAATCTGTCTGCATTTCAATCCCCAAACGCTGGGTGATCCCTAAAGCGGTGTGCTGCGCGCGCTGCAGCGGAGACACCAATGCGGCATCAAAACGCATGGCTGCCAGGGCGTCTCCCAGGCGGGCTGCCTGTAATTTGCCAACCGTAGTGAGAGGCACATCCGTGCGGCCGCAATAGCGGTTGCCATGGCCATTCCATTCAGTTTCTCCATGACGGATAACATAGAACATCGTCATACAGCATATCCTCCAATTCGATTGTGATGCTATGATCACGATTAGCAGCCCACCGCACACCGCAAAGCCCGCAAGTGTTGCGGCACCGGAATCGGCGGCCCCGCACAGTTGTTCGGCTATTGCCCTGACTAATAATTCATGAACAGGAATAGGTGTTGGCAGCACTGGATGTTTTCACGGGCTGCCACTGGCGATTCCAGCCACGGCGGGCCAGAGTCCACGGGTATGGCGAACCATGTAGGCAACCTCTGCCGTTGCAGCTATTCAGTGTCGCAGCAGCAGCGCGTACGTTTGAATTAGGATCAGGGCCGACATGCGCTCTTGTGGCTGCTTTCGACCGTCCGAACTGTCATCATCCATTGTTGACATGGAGTGTGCTGGTTGTAGAGCTCTGCGCATCCGGCCTGCTAGTGACGGCATAACGGCAGTGATTTTTATAATGCATGATAATAGTATCACGATATACATGTCTAGCGTCAAGTTTGAAATGCCGGGAATTATTTAGAAGAGGTGGTCTTTACTGCCTATCAGTCCGTCCGAGCAACGCAAGAAGGTCACTAATGGCGCGCCCCTGCTGTGCAGGGTGACGCATAGGAAGTTCTGGGTGAATTTCATAACGGTTATTTCGTCCATCCCGAAATCTGCTGATATAGCCGGCATTCTCAAGATCTTCTAGAATCCTTTGGACCGCCCGCTCGGTTATCCCCACCATCGCTGCGATTTCCCTAGCGGTTAAGCGTTCTTTGCCGCAGTTGCGGGAAATGCAAAGCAAGACCTGGCTGTGATTTGTAAGAAAAGTCCAATCAGACATGGCGTGTCCCCCACTGCGGTTCGCTTCGTTCCTTGCATGTTAAGGTCCATGATAAACCAAACTGCGGCCGCCCGCCACTTTCTCATGAATTTCGGTTTAAGGCCTTGCAATTAGAATTGGGTGCAGCGGCACAATTATTGCGTGCCTTGGCGGAGTCGAAATTTCATGCATCGCCATGCTCGGATTTGTTGAGATCTTGTGCTATAATTCCCCCAACAAAGCTCGCTGATCTCAGGAATCACAGAAGATCACCTGTTTCATTCTTAGCGTCTGATGGAATGATGGCGAAAGGAATGGTACAAAATTTGTGACGCCGCCGAGATTGAGTCGGTATTATTCCTGCCAAAGCGGAAGAATAGACCGATGTTTTAGGGGGATGAAAGTGTCCACTGGAGAATTACAAGATAGAATTAGCAAAGCGTTAACCCAGTGGGAAAAGGAATATTTAGGCCGTGGGTCGGTATTGGTAA
>JAMCTO010000290.1 GCA_023381095.1 Bacillota bacterium | reverse complement strand
TGTGGTGGCGTTTTTGGTGGTCACCATGGGAGAATTGGTTTACGAACCATTGCCGCCGGGAGAGTATGCCGAACAGGCTCCGAAAGGATTTGGGGCTCGATATCAAGGAGCTGGCAGCTTTTTCAACGCGATGGGCATGGTAATTGGACCGGTCTTGGGAGGGATTATCCTGTCCGGTTGGGGAAAACTTGGCTTGTGGTTTTTAATGGGAGGGTTAGGGTTAGCCGCTGCAATCTTAATTGGCCATCGTGTTCCCCAAGCACGCCAGACTGGCACCCATACGCTGTAAGCTTAGAATTTTCGCGATGGCTTAACAGTAATCAATGCATGAGAAAAGAGGGATTTGATGCAGACGGCTTCTCCTAGCACGTTGATGCTTGACGACTTTTATTTGTTAACGCCTGTTAAAGAGGTGCGCTTGTCTCCAGACGGCAAGAGATTGGCCTATATACAATCAGAAGCGATTAAAGAGGACAATGATTACTCTTCTAACCTGTGGATGACATTGACTGATGGCAGTGCCGAATCTTATCGGATTAGCCGCCAGATGGTCCAGGACCATCATATCCGGTGGTCTCCAGATGGACGGTACCTGGCTATTTTGTCCAAACGGGGGGCTGAGTTGGAGCTAAAGGTACCGATTAAAGAGGGACAAGACCCTGAGGAACCCGTTGACCAAATTTGGGTGTATGACATGCTATGGGGCGGGGAACCACGTCAAATTACCCATCGTCCGGAAGGAGTTCAATCCTTCAGTTGGGCTCCCGATGGTACACGTTTGGTGTTTGCCGGACGGGATCCGTCACCGCAGCAGGCAAATTATTTAAAATCGATACGGGATAAAAAAAGTCCTGGGCCATTGGTATTGGATCGGGTTCAACATAAATATGATGGAGAGGGCTACTTGGACGATGTGAAGAGCCACCTATTTGTGGCGGACGTGAAGTCACGGTCAGTTCAACAAATTACATTCGGCGAGGCAAGTGAGCACAATCCTCAGTGGTCGCCCGACGGAAGCTGGATATTATTTCAGTCCAACCGGACCGGAGATGCTGACAATAACCGAAGGGTGGATCTCTGGCTCATCACGCCCGATGGCAGTACCGTGCGGCGGCTGACTCAGGGGGATGTCGACGCACAACATCCGGCGTTTTCCCCTGATGGTCGATGGGTGGCGTTTATCTCCTCAACCGCCCCGGAAAACCAGTATGTCCTCACGAGGCTTTGGAAAATTGCACTGATGGATGCGTCGCCCAATAGTGACTTCCCAGCGAATATTGGCCAAGGATGGTCACAAATCGGAGGAGTAGTGCCAGATGCGTTTGCAGGGGACCCGGTAGCCAATGCCCGGGTATACCCCAAACCATTGAAGAGGTCTCCGATGGAGATGGTTTCTAAAGATTTCACGGGAACCATTGATGGACCCGTGATTTGGACCGACGCCGATCAGATATTGACGGTGGCGTCGATGCTAGGGCAAGCTAAATTGGTGTCCTTTGATAGCAATGGCAAGTGGCATGTGTTGCAACCGCAGGATCGCACGGGAACGGTCTATGATTTTGATGCCCAGTCTTCGGAAATTGTGCTGTTAATGGGGTTCCCCGACACTGGCCCCGAAGCCTTCCGACTGGATAATGAGACACTGGGCCCGCGTCTCTCACGCGGCTCCGCTGAGTGGCTCTCTAATAGGCAACTGGGCAAGTTCCAATGGATTCAATATGCCAATCATGAGGGAGAGCCTATTGAGGCGCTCGTGTTAACCCCTCCGGGTTTTAAGCCAGGAATGTCTCGTCTCCCGCTATTGGTGTCAATTCACGGGGGACCGATGTCCTATGAGGCGCCGGAATTTGAATTTGAAACGCAATATTGGGCGGGGCGCGGGTATTTGGTGTTATTGGTCAATTATCGCGGTTCCACTTCCTATGGAGAAGCGTTTTGCCAGTCGATTCAAGGATCCTGGGGGCCACGGGAACATGACGATGTGATGTGCGGTGTTGATTATGTTATCGCCCAGGGATGGGTGGATCCGGAGCGACTCTATATCACTGGATTTTCTATGGGTGGCATCATGACCAACTGGGCCGTTGGGCATACCGACCGTTTTCGGGCGGCAGTGACCGAGCATGGCGTATTTGATTATGTGTCTGCTTTTGGCACTGACGATTGCCATTTGTGGTGGCAAGACGACATGGGGGTCCCCTGGCAAAACCTTGAGCGATATTACCAAACATCACCCGCCAGCGGGCTGGCTAATATCCATACGCCGCTTCTTATTACGGCAGGGGAATGGGATTGGCGATGTCCTTTAAGCCAAGCCGAGCAGTTGTATGTCTCGTTAAAGAAGCGCGGGGTGCCGACGGAACTGGTGATGTATCCAAAAGAGCATCATGAGTCCGATTCGCGGCCACGACGCGCCATAGATCGTCTAGCCCGCATCGATCGTTGGTTTGCCCAATACGGGGGAATTCCGGTGGAATAGTACAGAAAGGGGAGAACCTACGGTTAAAGATGCCTGGTGGATAAGATCAATTGTGTCTAGACGCCGTTTCAGCGTGCTCATTAAACAAGGAGGGGGGACCTCCCTCCCTCCTTGTCCGGGTTACTTGGAAATCCACCAGTGGCTGGGGAATATGACACCGCCAATGGGGTTGTAGTCGCTCAGTGTTCCGTGCAAGTTCTTGGCGTGCACGACGAGATTTGGAAATTCCGGCAAGAAAATAGCTGCGGGCAATTGTTTTGCCGCATATTCCTCGTAGTTGTACATCCGTTGGATGGCCTGGCTTGGGGTTCCCGGCTTGTAGGTGTCGTTAATCAAGGTGTCCATGGTGTGGCTCGAGTAACTGCCAGAGTTTTCTGCAGCTCCGGTCTTAAAAAGAACACCGCCTGAGGGATACCCTGAAGCATACCCCCAACCGCCGTTCCAATTCAATACCGCCCATTGCGAGGCGTCACTCGGGCTGTAACTGACCACCGTGTTGAACTGCTGGTACTCAATGTGGCAAATGATGCCCTCTTGTGCCCAGCCTTCTTGAAGAATTTGGTCAATGTGATTGTAACTGGTGCTGCCTGACGCGGCAAACATGGTAAATTCAAGCTTCATGCCATTCTTGGTCATAACTCCGTTAACCTCATGCCAGCCATCAGCTTCCAAAATTTTCTTGCCGCGAGCAGGATTATAGGCATAGGGATCCTTAGCCAACGCGGGGTCGACAAAGATGTTTTTTGGCTTGGGGGCCAAAGTGGTATCATCTACCACGCCATAGCCATGGTAAACCGCATTGATGATGCCGGGTTGGTTCACCCCGAGTTGCAGTGCTTGGCGTACCGGAAGTTCATCAAACGCCTTTCCAATCCCATTGGGAGCTTTGGGACTCATATTCAGCTGAATATAGTTAAAGCCGAGAGAATATAGGGGGGTTAACACGTCATTGGTGAGTTGGCTGTGGACGCCTAACAGATCCCCCGGCAAATATCCATAATTGACGGTGCCTTGTTTGAGCGCAGTGAACTCGGCTGTTGACGACGTTTCAAATTGGAACATCACTTTTTTCACGTAGGACTTGTGTCCATCGTATTTGGGGTTGGGTACAAAGGTCCAGTAGTTGTTGGGCGACATCGCTTGAAACTGATATGGACCGTCTACCACCTTATACACGGCATTGTTGGGGCTGTTAGATACATTTTGGATGAATTGAAAT
>JAMCTO010000289.1 GCA_023381095.1 Bacillota bacterium | reverse complement strand
AAAATGCGCCAACCAGGGGCAGGCTATCAGGGAACACCTTAGAGAGTAAAGTGAGGATGTAAAAGTGGCAGTGGATCCTATCTGCCCCGGGTGCCAAGGACGTAATGTGGGTAAAGTGGGTACCGGGCAATATTATTGTTGGGAGTGCTTCATTGAGTTTCAAGTAGGACATCGGGGAACCCGCATGTACCGTGTAGAAGCAGATGGTGAATTGTCGCGTATCGAACCGGATGCGGGATTGGAGGGGATGACGTCATGAAGCGCTATATGAACGGGATGATGACAGGAGCATTTCCGGTAGCGGTAATGGCAGGAATTTGGCTGCTTAACCGGCCACGACCGAGTTGGGCACAAGTGGCGATACGAGGGGCAAGGCGTATGGGTCCTCGTGCTTGGAAGGTTGCGAGGACCGGAAGCAAGGGATTAGTGCATATGGCCCGCCGCCGTTTGAGTTAGTTTTAGCAAGGTGGGAAATCATTGGTGAAATTGGCACCGCGGTCAAGTCCCTTGCGATGGTATCGTTGGGGACTTTTGATCGTGCTGATGGCCGGGGGATTGCTTCTCCTGTGGTACACACGCGCTATCTTGATGCCCTTTATTTTGGCATTTGTGGTGGCGTATCTGCTGGCCCCTCTGGTGGAGGCTTTTGTTCGCCATGGGTTAAACCGAATTGTGGCTATTTTGATTGTGTACATCTTGGTAGGTTTAGCGGTGGCCGCTGGGGTTTTATATATGGTGCCGCTGTTAGTTCAAGAAAGTGTGCACTTGATAAAAATGGTTCCTGCATTTATCAACAGCGCCCAGTTGACCTGGAACTTATGGCTGACCCAGCTACACCAAGCCCCGATTCCATCCTCTGTCCGCACTGCCATTACTGCTACCGGAAAGCATTTGCAAAGCCAATTATATGGGGTAATTAAGGGAATATTTACTGCCATCTTTGGTTTGGTGCCGGGAGTCATTAGCGTGATTGTGGCACCAGTTTTAGGATTTTATTTGTTAAAGGACTTGGATCGAGTGCGGTCTAGATTTTGGGACGTCGTGCCGCTTGAGTGGCGTCCCTCGATGTTTAAACTGGGGTTCGACTTGGATCGTGCATTAAATGGATTTATCCGGGGTCAATTGTTGGTAGCCTTGGCGGTCGGTGCCTTATCCACCACATTGGTCATCATTTTGGGCTTGCCATTTCCGTTATTGATTGGTGCGGTGGCAACCGTGACCGATGTCATCCCCTACGTGGGTCCTATTGCCGGTGCTTTGCCTGCGGTGGTTTTGGCGCTCAATATTTCTCCCTGGACTGCAATGGACACAGTGTTAGGATTTGTCGCCATTCACCAATTGGAAGGCACCGTGATTGCCCCAAAGGTCATGGGAGAATCGGTTGGACTTCATCCGCTGGTGGTGGTGTTCGCTATTTTGGCTGGAGGGGAACTCGGAGGGATTTTGGGGTTGCTGTTAGCCGTGCCAACGGCTGCAGTGCTGAAAGTGTTATTTAGTCATTTATACCGCCGATTTACAATATAGCCTTGACCTCCCCTTGCTCGGATCGGTAAAATGAAACACATTGGATCTAGCTATTTCCAACGAGAATAAGGTGGGGAACCCTATGCGATCCGCAGATATTCGCGAGCGATTTGTTCAATATTTTCAAGAGCGAGGCCATCAAAGGGTGCCTAGCTCACCTTTGGTCCCGGCCCAAGACCCGACCCTTTTGTTTACTAACGCCGGTATGGTGCAATTTAAGGATGTGTTTATGGGGTTAGAAGAACGGCCTTACCGTCGAGCGGTCACGGTGCAAAAATGCATGCGCGCAGGAGGTAAGCATAATGACTTGGACCAGGTAGGAAAAACTGCTCGGCACCAAACATTTTTTGAAATGCTAGGGAATTTTTCTTTCGGGGAGTATTTTAAGTCCGAGGCGATCAGGTTAGCCTGGGGATTTTTAACGGAAGAATTGAAAATATCTCCTGATGCGTTGTGGGTCACGGTGTTTGAAACGGATGACGAAGCGTTTCAGCTTTGGCAAGAAATCGCTCAAGTGCCTCCAGAACGGATCGTACGTATGGGTGAAAAAGAAAATTTTTGGGCCATGGGTGATACGGGACCTTGTGGGCCGTGCAGCGAGATTTTTGTAGACCGGGGAGAGGCGTTTGCCTGCGGCACCGAATGCGGACTGGGACGTTGCGAGTGCGACCGGATCCAAGAAGTTTGGAACTTAGTGTTTATGCAATACAACCGGGCGGCTGATGGAACGTTGACGCCACTGCCCAAACCCAGCATTGACACCGGAATGGGATTGGAACGGATATCTGCTTATCTCCAAGGTGTCGATTCTAACTTCGAGACAGACTTGCTGAAACCACTCATTGACCAAGTCACAAAAATGTCTGGGCGCACGTACATGCCAGGCCCGGAGGGGATGGCCCATCGGGTCATTGCCGACCATGTTCGGTCGGTGACGTTCTTATTGGCTGAAGGCGTATCTTTTAGCAACTCGGATCGCGGGTACGTAATGCGCCGAATTCTTCGCCGTGCTGTGCGTTACGGATTGTTGCTGGGTTTTGAAGAACCATTTTTGTGGCAGTTGGTTCCAGTGGTGGGACAGATCATGGGAAGCGCTTATCCCGAGGTGATAGAAGGCCAATCACTGATCCAAGACCATATTCGCACCGAAGAAGAACGATTTGCAACGACGCTCAGTACAGGAATGAAAGTATTAAATGAAAAACTGAGCGGGCTTAAGAGAGGGGACACGTTGCCGGGAGCAGATGCTTTCTTTCTGGCCGACACGTATGGCTTTCCCCTGGACTTGACGTTAGATGCCGCCGAAGAACGGGGCATTCTAGTGGATCAAGAGGCGTTTGACCGGGCTCTCGGGGAACAGAGGGAGCGGGCCCGTCGCGGTCGGCTTAAGCCGGGCCAGACTCTGCCTCATCTTGGTCAGGCGGTATTTGAGGGCTATGGGCATTTGCATTGGGATCAGCAACCGATTGCCGCAATGTATATAGGAGACGACCAGGTAGGGCGGTTGGTGACAGGGGAGACAGGTTGGCTATGGCTGTCCCACACGCCTTTTTACCCTGAAGGCGGGGGTCAAGTTGCCGATGTGGGATGGATGGCCGGACCTCATGGTGTGGCGAAGGTGCTCAATGTTGTGAAGAACGGGCAAGATATCTGGCACTTCGTAGAAGTAATAGAAGGGTATATCGATAGCACAGAACCATTAGATCTCACGGTGGATGCTACAAAACGCCAGGGCACCATGAGAAATCACACAGGCACTCACTTGCTTCATGCGGCCCTTCGCAAGGTGTTGGGAGAGGGCGTTCACCAAACTGGATCATACGTGGCACCGGACCGGCTGCGGTTTGATTTTTCGTACCCGAAGCCTTTGTCGGCGGGGCAGATACGGGACATTGAAGACATCGTCAATCAATGGATCTTGGAAGATCGCCCGGTAGAGACAGTGCAGATAAATCGTGATCAAGCTCAGGCAGAAGGAGCGCTTGCGTTTTTTGGTGATAAATATGGCGAAGTGGTTCGCGTGGTCAGTGTTCGGGACGCTTCCAAAGAACTGTGTGGAGGAACCCATTGTGTGCGAACTGGTGAAATTGGGCTGTTCGCTATAGTGTCAGAGATCAGTGTTGGTGGTGGGTCGCGAAGAATTGAAGCGGTCACCGGACTCAACGCCCTAGCAGCCTTTAGAATTCAACGAGCGGCAATTGACGATTTGCAATCGATTTTTCGCGGTGTTCCTGCCGAGGAATTGGCCATGAAGGTTAGCGAATTAACCGAAGCACTTCATCGTCGAGAAATCGAGGTCGAGCAACTGCGGCGATTGCAACGGGAACAAGAAGGACGCCACTTGGCAGCCAAACCATGGTTATTGGGTGAATGGAAACTTGTGGTGGAGGAAGTGGAGTCGCCGTCAATTGAGGCTTTGCGCCAAGTCTTAGATGGAGCCAAGCCGGCACTGGACGGAGCAATATTAGCGACCAGACATGGTGACCGTGCTTCGTTCGTTGTATATTTAGGGAGAACACTTGTGGACCGTGGACTTGATGCCCTTAATTTGGTTAAAGTATTAGCACCGTTAAT
>JAMCTO010000288.1 GCA_023381095.1 Bacillota bacterium | reverse complement strand
CAAGCGGAACAGATCCGACGCAACCGCCAAGAACGCAAAGAACGCCATCTTCGCCAAGAAGCGTTTACCCACTACTTACAGGAATTCCGTCCCAAAAAATAAGAGCGGGGTTCCCACACCCCGCTCCCCATTAAAGGAGGTTATTCCCTCATGAAGCAGGAACAACACATTCATCATACCGAAAAGCCCCAGTATTTGCAAGCGCAATTTAATAGGTGGGCTGATGCCGTCTTGGATGTGATGGCTTCATCCCCCCCGTCCCCACTCCAGGCTGTCTATCTCACCACGTTACAGCAGGATCGACGGGAGAACATTTTGCATCAAGCTGTATTACTCCATCTCGGGGCACCATTACCCAATACACTAGAAACCACAATTGCACAGCATGCCGCCCGCATACTATGGTTCAAGGAGGGATCATTATGAACTCCTACCGCATTCGGTGGGCTTCCCCGCTCGGAGTCTGCCTCGTATTGGCCATAGCTTTCGGCTTATACAGCTTCCTTGTAGCACTCTTAATCGCCTTGTAGCAAGATAAAATCGTCCCATTAAGGAGGAACTCCATAATGAATGATTGTACCATTCAAATTGCAATAGCCGAGTATCAAAACGGCTATATGCAAGGATTCCGAGAAGGCTATCGCAATTTAACCCCCTCAATCCCCAACCAAAAAACCGCGTTTTATTGGGCTGGGGTGGAGGATGGGTTATCCCTAGCTTACTTATTTCGGGAACTCCCCGCGAATGTGCTGCAACGCATTCGGCAACAACAGGAGGGATGGGCATGACTAGCAGGGATAAACAAATTCGGGGGGTTCTGCACACATGGCAAACATGGTGGGAACACACCCACCACCAGACCCCGTGGACGCGTGCGATTCCCGAAGATATTCGCGATTATCGGGATTGGTTGCTGCAAAACCAATATAAACCGGCCACCATTCGCCGCCATTTATTACGGCTCCGGGAGGTGTTTACCGAACAGGTGGGCATGGATCCCACGGTAGGGATTCGTCCCCCCGCCGAAGCTCCCCTGCAACCCCAGAGCCTCACACGCACGCAGAAAAATGCGTTGCTCCGGATCATTGCGAAACAACCCCGGGAAAAAAAGGCCCTGCGAGATACAGCGATTGCCCAGTTAATGCTCCATGCTGGTCTACGCACCGCCGAAGTCCTGCAATTGAGGCGACCTGATATTCGAATCTCCCCCCGCGGGGGACAGGCCACCATTCACGGCAAAGGCATGAAACTGCGGACGGTCCCCTTAAACCGGACGGCTCGCGAAGCATTGCTTGCGTGGTTAGCAGTAGCTCCGCCCAGTGGCCGCATCTTTCCGATTTCAGATCGGGTTCTTCGCAAAGCCTTTGCCCTCTACGGTCAACAAGCGGGGATCCCCACCTTACATCCCCATATGCTTCGGCATACGTGCGCCCATGACCTCATCAATAGTGGCACCCCGCTCCCGACCGTGGCATCGCTTCTGGGGCACCAAAGCTTGCATACCACCTATCGGTATACGCTCCCCGGCTTAGCCGATCTGGAAAAAGCCACAGCGCACCTGGAGGTGACCTAACGTGCCGCGTTCTTTACCCCTGCAACGGATGGCAGAAATTCTTTATCCCAAACGCCATGTGTTAGGACTTCCTACACAACAACGGCGGATTGTGGAGTATATTTTTACCCATCCGACCAATAATATGCGCGAGGTGGCGGATGGCTTGCACAAGCCGTATCATACTGTGCAAAGTCTGATTTGGCATCTCATGTATTATGCGTATCGCACGCATTATGGGGATTTGGACACCCCCCGCGCACCCGGGAGAGATCTACGATGACTATCCCCCGTATTCACACACAGCCTGTTGACGCCGGATGGATTTTGATGATCCCCCCCGTCTATCATGCCGCAGTCCCTGCAACGTGGCCCTATTTGGGGGTTCATCAAGGGCATCATCAGTGGGGCGTCCGGCCTGACCAACTGCCCGAAGTCTGGTCGAGTGGACTAGCTCCCTTATGTGATCCTCCATTGCCCATTACCGAAGTGATTTCCCCTGCTGTCTATGCTTCCCCTCGCCCTCCCTTTCCCCATCAAGCCCAAGGCGTGGCATGGCTCGCACCGAAGCCTCGGGTCTTGTTGGAGGATGAACAAGGGCTCGGCAAAACCAAAACGGTCATTGATACCATCCGCTATCGGCGTCAACAGGGGATAACAGGTCCGATTTTAGTAGTCACCAAACGATCTATTTTAGAGACATGGCTTGATGAAATTCACCTTAATGATTCCGACGCGACTATCGCCGTGTATCGTCGGGCAGATCCCTTTATCCCGACGACGCAATGGACCCTCACCACCTATGATTACCTACGTCGCGATTATACCCCAAAAACTGCTGCCATTCATGGAGCCCTCACTACGTCATGGCATACGGTGGTGCTGGATGAAGTCCATCAAATTCGTAACCCCATGGCGCAACGCACCCGGGCGATTCTCCGCTTGCGTGCCGAATGGAAAATGGCCTTGACAGGAACACCGATGGTGAACTCATTTATGGATCTCTGGGCTCCTCTCTTTTGGCTGGAGCAAACCAAGCAACGATCCCAAACGTTTGGTGCGGCCTTTGGGGTGCCAGACCTCATGGGGAATTGGGTCATTAATCCTCAACGTCTACCCCAGCTCCATCGGCTCCAAGCCCCCATTGTGCTTCGCCGCACCAAAGCCGAGACGTTGGATCTCCCTCCCAAACTGGTTGAGACCCAGTGGGTGACGTTATCCCCCGCGCAACAACGGGCCTATAAAGAAGCTAAAGACGAATTTCGAGTGACGTTGGATGGAGAAGAAACCACAATCCCTAATATTTTAAGTCGGTTACTCCGATTCAAACAAATTACGGGGGGTTTACACCTCCTTGGGGGGGATCCCGCCGCTCATGCCAAATGGGATGCTTTTTTGGATCGTTTTGAAGACTTCCTCAACGCGGGGGGGAAAATCGTCCTATTTACCCAGTTTCGCCGTCAATGGGACTTTCTCATGAATCACTGTGCATCATGGCATCCCGTAGGGATGCATGGAGGCATGAGCACCGCAGAACGCACTGCTGCGGTCCGTCAGTTTCAAACCAATCCTATAACCCAAGTGTTTGTCATGACCCATGCGGGACGAGAAGGTATTACCCTAACGGCAGCCCAAACGATGGTCTTTTTTGATTTAGAATGGTCCCCCGCGTGGTTTGATCAAGCCACCGACCGGTTACATCGAATTGGGCAAACGGGCACCGTTAATATTGTGCGTCTCTTGGCTCGCAATACCATTGATGAAAAAACTTTGCGAGTAAATCTTGAAGAAAAGGCCACGCTCCAAAAAATTCTCACTCATCCGCTTCAATATCTCTAAAAAATGATTGGGGGGTTCTTGCATTGGATTCCCCTATCCCGTATAATAAGAAGTAGATTCCACCCATTAAAAGGAGGTTACCAGATATGGCCACATCCCTAACAAAATCCGTTGCACATCCCCCCGAGAATCCCAAACTCGCGTTGGTGGATATGCCCCAAGCCCCATTGGATTTGAAAACACCTGAAGATATTGTAGAAGATTACATTACCCTGCGGGAAATGAAAGGGGATCTGGATAAGGAACAAAAACTCTTAGCCGCGTTAATTAAAAGCTGGTTTCGCATGGAACCCGACATGCCCGAAACCCAAACTGTTGGGCATCATAAAGTCTCCATCACATGGAACCACAAACATGATGAATCCGCATGGGAACTCAATGCACTCTTAGCCTATCTCGAAGCGCGGGGACTCACCGAAGTAATTCCGCACC
>JAMCTO010000287.1 GCA_023381095.1 Bacillota bacterium | reverse complement strand
GCAATAATCTGCTGAGTTATGAGAGCAATTTTTACCGATTTTTCCGTAGGCAGTGACAACACTTCATCCATTGAGTTAGTGTGAAGTGATTGGGTACCGCCCAGGACCCCGGCCAATGCCTCAAAGGCAGTTCGTACAATATTGTTTTCCGGTTGTTGCGCAGTTAACGAGCAGCCCGCCGTTTGGGTATGAAATCGCATCATCCAAGACTTGGGGTTTTTAGCGCCATATTTTTCTTTCAAATGGCGTGCCCAAATTCTCCGCGCGGCACGGAATTTTGCAATCTCTTCAAAGAAATCAATATGCGAGTTAAAGAAGAACGATAACCGCGGAGCAAACGCATCGACGTCCAATCCCGCCTTTATTCCCGCTTCGACGTAAGCAAAACCGTCAGCAAGGGTGAACGCAAGTTCTTGGGCGGCCGTGGATCCTGCCTCTCGGATGTGATAACCGCTGATACTAATCGAGTTCCACTGCGGAACGTGACGCGTGGCAAAGGCCATCATATCGGTAATCACACGCATCGACGGACGTGGCGGAAACACCCATTCTTTTTGGGCGATATACTCTTTTAAGATATCTGCCTGCAACGTTCCACGGATTTTATCCCATGACACTCCTTGGCGTTCGGCGGCAACCAAATACATGGCCCAAATTATGGGCGCCGGTCCATTAATGGTCATAGACGTTGAAACTTTATCCAAAGGTATCCCTTGAAACAGTCTCTCCATATCACTGATGGTATCAATGGCGACCCCTTCACGTCCGACCTCACCTAAGCTATGAGTATCATCCGAATCAAAGCCCATCAAGGTAGGCATGTCAAACGCTACGGAAAGGCCCGTTTGCCCTTGATCCAAGAGATAGTGAAAACGCTGATTAGTTTCGGCTGCCGTGCCAAATCCGGCAAACTGCCGCATTGTCCATAGCCGCCCGCGATACATATTGGGATGAATCCCACGTGTGTAAGGATAACTGCCCGGTTCCCCAATCTCTTTTGCTGGCTCTACATCGTGTGCATCATAAACTTCTTTAATGGGGATCCCAGACAAAGTGCGAAAACTGCGATTGCCTTGATAGGGATCGGTGTTGGTTTGGGTCGATACCTCCGGTTTACGTTCCGTTGCCATCCTGTGCTCCTTTCGTCATTCCCACGCAACCTTTTTACAGTTTCATTATAATGGTTAAGGAGGTGTTTGGGGTGGCCCGCAAAATTCCTGCGTATGTGCCCGGCGATTCGTTACCTACGAGAAACTCACCACATGTCCCGTCACCAACTGACCAGCTGACTGGCGGTGCAAGAATATTACATTGAGTACGCGGACGACGGCTATCGGTACCCGCGAGCCCGACAACGCCAGATGTTGTCCCATATTTTCCCATGGTCTCCCTTCGAGTTAGCTCTTTTGACCGATTTAGAAATACCTTATCCCGACTGGCCTCCGTTAGAATAAGACCTGTCAAGCTGGCTAGAATTGGCCAACTAATAGACTTCGATCAGTGACGCCATTGATCGTTATACCTTGGCCAAGTCTTTAACGACTCATCCCAGTTGGCTGCAAAATTTGTACCTGGTTGAGTCTGGACTGCAAGCAGCGCTCGAAAAATATGGATTAATCGCCATTTATGGATCTCTCCGGGATCATTGGCACCTGGTTACGGTTCCAGCCACGCGTAACACACTTCCCAGAAGTCTTCAGGATGTCATGGATGCCTTGTCCATAAGCCAGTCAACCGCAACAGCCCCAACAGCCTCCGAAGATATGCCTAAATGGTGGAAAGGCCTTACCGCACGGCACAGATCTGCAGTAGAAGCTGTTGCTTTGACCATAGCCACACCACAACAGATTAGGGACTTTTGGCGTAAATGCGGTGAATCGCATGGTAGAGAGACAGGCGTTCCTCTACAATTTGCATGGCTATGGCAACGGTGGAACGTCCCGTCGTTTCTGCTTTGTGAAAGATATTCAGCAGCAAGTCATAAATATTGTCCACTTGGTGCTGTACTCTTTCCGAGCGATATCCCTGGACTTCATCGGCCACCTGAATCAAACCGCCTGCATTGGTGATAAAATCCGGTGCATATGTAATTCCCTGCGCCTGCAGCCGGTCGCCAAAGGTTAGATCCTTTAACTGGTTGTTAGCGGATCCGGCTACAATTTGGCATCTTAACTTCTCGACGGTGTCCTCGTTGATAACGTTGCCCAGAGCGCAGGGAGCCAGCACATCACATTCGGTTTCCAATATGGCCCACGGGTCCGCCGGTTCAATTCCTAATTCTGACACCGTCTTGCCCACCAATTGGGGATTAATGTCAGCGGCTACCACCAATGCCCCTTCCTCTGCCGCTCTTTTGGCTACGTGATAGCCGACTTTCCCAAGTCCTTGAATGGCAACCTTGCGGCCCTCCAAGCTGGGTGAACCCAAACGATACATTAAGGCGGCACGCATGGCATTGATTACGCCGACGGCCGTCATGTCGCCCGTGTCTCCGGCCCCCCCGTAGGCCTCGGGCAGCCCCACCAGATGTTTCGTTTCTCTCAGTGAATACACGAAATCATCGCCAGTGGTTCCCACATCCTCTCCCGTGGAAAACCGACCATGGAGCGCTTCAATAAACCGTCCTAAAGCGCGAAACATCGCTTCAGTTTTTTCCGTTGCCGGGTCTCCTACAATAACCGCCTTACCTCCGCCAAAGTCCAACCCTGCTGCCGCTGCCTTATAGGTCATGCCTTCGGAAAGACGCAGCACGTCTTCGAGTGCTGCCTCTTCACTGGCATACGGCAGCATGCGGCAGCCACCCAGGGCAGGGCCTAGGGTTGTATCGTGAATGGCAATGATGGCTTTAAGTCCTGACGCCTTATCGTAGTTGAATATAACCTGTTCGTGTCCACGCTTTTGCAT
>JAMCTO010000286.1 GCA_023381095.1 Bacillota bacterium | reverse complement strand
TCCCAGTAACTTTTTTGTTCTTCGATGCGTTCAGCGGGTAAAGGGGAGGAGAACAATGGGAAGACGACGTCTTCGACGTCAGGGTGCCACGATATTGGGTATTTCCTTAATAGTAAGTATCAGTGGGTGTGGGGCTGTGGTGGCCCAGCATTCTGCTCTATCGTTTACCGAGCAATCTTTTCCTCAAGTGCCATCTGCCCCACCAACCGCAGTAGCTGTCGATTTTTTGTCTATGGGCACGGGATTTTTAGCGGTTAATGATGCCATACTGGCGACTCAAAATGGTGGGAAGAATTGGGCAACCCACATCCTTCCGCAACATTTGCAACCGATAGCGATGGATTTTCTCAGTGCCAAGATTGGATGGGTAGTGGCCGAGGAGGGTAATACGCCAAACATTTCTTATATGCTGCTAAAAACCACCAATGGAGGCGTTTCCTGGCAATCATTTCCTTTGGCCGCGAACGCGCAACTGGACATGACATCTTCCGAATCCGGGTTTGCCATTATTGGTGCCGAATTGTATACCACTCACACCGGAGGCGATTCCTGGCAACCAATATCTTTGCCAGAAGGGGAGAGACCTGTCTATGTGACCTTCAATTCGCTTGAACAAGGGTGGATTGTGGTAAATAAGGATGGGCAATCGGATCTTCTAGTGACGACCAACGGTGGCAAGAACTTTCACAATACGTTTAGCAGCACTAGTCCGATCGATGCTGTCACATTTTCTTCTCCAACCCATGGCCTGATGCTATTGGGTTCGCAACAGTATGGGACGCCGAATTTAGGGAATTTGGAGCAAACCCAAAATGGCGGGGAAACATGGTCGGTCTTGCAATCGGCTGCCGAGTGGACATCGCATGATGTCTATGGATTTTTTCAAAGTATGAGTCTTTCAGGGGAGCACGATGTCTGGATTGGAACTACCAGCGGTGCGATGGGTTTTAGTTCGTCGGGGTTGTTGGTGTCGCCGGATGGGGGAACGCATTGGCATTCACTAGGCACGAGGCGCCACTGGAACATTGTGTCAGAGCAAATGGTTGCGCCAGGTGCCGGGTGGGTTTTAGGATCAGATTTTCTCCTCAAAACGACGGACAATGGTCAACATTGGACGGATGTGTGGCCCGCTCGGTTCCCCCAACAGGAAGTAGACTTTGTCAGCACTGCCGTAGGGTATGGTCTAGGAGAGGAAGACAATCCTTATGCAGTACTAAAAACGGTCAACGGCGGTAAAGGGTGGACGGTGGTCAATGCTGATCCTCCGGCAGATTTTTCCCAGATCTCGTTTGTCGGGTCGGCGGGGTGGGCCATTGCTGACGCCACTGATGGGTCTCGGGTAGAGGTGTTTCGCAGTGAAAACGGTGGGGTGAGCTGGAGATTGCTCTCATCGGAGCCAACGTCATTGAGTCTGTCTATTAAGATGTTTACCAAAGAAATTGGGGTTCTGGATACCTTTGAGACGCTTTATAAGACCACCGATGGTGGCGTCACCTGGCAGGCGATTGCGGACAATGCGCCGGGTCCGACACCATTAACCGATTATTTGTCACCGGTTCACGAGTGGTTGATAAACAGTGTTTCGGAATGGGGCACCAAAGCTACTTTAACTTGGAGCGCCAACGGCGGGCGCTCGAATAGGGTCGTCTACATTTGGCCGCAGGAATCCAATGTTTCTTATATACCGGGTTCTATCGACTTTATCAATGAGCAGAATGGATGGGTATGGATGCAAAAAATGGTGCGAACCGGCAAATTGATCACAAAGCCGGGATCTTCCAGACGAGTGCCATTGGTCGGGGAGATCAACTTGTTGTATCACACTAGCGACGGGGGAAAAACTTGGTCAATCACGCGGCTGCCACAGGATTTGTCGCCTGGGGCGGACGCCTTGGATTTTGTCAGCAACCGCAGGGGCTATTTGTTTGTGAACAACACATTGCTATACACGACAACTGGCGGCAGAAGGTGGCGTGTGGTCAGCACTGACGACCCTTCGCTTTCGGGCAGGTAGATTAATGACACCAGCCTAATCCCGGTATCCGTGGGTACACTACGGATAGTGGAAGATTTACCCAATAAAGGACTGGTGTCTCATGAAACAGTATACCCGTTATCTCGACTTCGACGTGTCGGCCGAAACCATTGTCATTGCGGAAGCGCTCCCCGGGCGCGAACGCGCCCGCGACTTGGGCACGATTCCGTATCAGCTGGATAACGTGACCCAATGGGTGTGCCGCCAGGTGGGTGCGGCAACCCTTCTGATTTGATTTGCTATGAAGCCGGCCCGATCGGCTGTGGCTTAGCCCGTCACCTGCACCATTTGTGCGTCGCCCTTGATGTCTTATTAAGCCCCGGAATGGCAGTGGACACGCGTCCGAACAGCGTTGTATGATCGAATGGAGCCGGGGAGAACCGGTGGCAGGAAACATGAGGCGTTATCACGGAACCGGGAGAGCCCCGACATGGTAACCCTGGGCGGCCTGCATGCCAAGGAGTTCGATGGGCCACCGTCGAACTCGATTGGGACTCAAACTACCGACAGGGAGGATGCCTATGGACCGTGAGTATCGTGTAATCCAGGAGCACAAGCGAAGCTATGATGAGGGGACTCGGTTTCGTTGTGGGGAGCCGGTGGAGGTCGGGCGGCGGGATACCCGCTGGTCGTCGTGGCTCTGGTGCACGACCTCCTCGGGAGCCGGCGCGTGGGTCCCGGAACAACTGCTCAAAATTTCGGACCCAACGAGAGCCGTGGTGACAACCGATTACAATTCGATCGAGTTGACCGTTACGCCTGGTGACCTGGTAACGGGCACACAGGCTGTAGCCGGATGGATCTGGTGTCGAAACGCCCACAATGACGAAGGATGGGTACCTCTGGAAAATCTGCATCCGGCCGGAAACTGAAATTCGTTGCATCGAGCTGACACGCATGGACCGCTGGGAGTGAGGGTTAAGGCGCTCTTGGGGACAATAGTCCCGCAAGAGATGCGGGGCCCCCCGCAATTTCCCAATTCAGCTCAACAGGTGCGCTAAACGTCCTGTATACTGTATGTATCACAGGAGGAAGCGAACGGCGATGTAATGGTCGGAGGTTCGAGCACTCTTTCCGAACACGTTTGTCTTGGTGGAACCGAGCGGGCCACACATC
>JAMCTO010000285.1:1411-6341 GCA_023381095.1 Bacillota bacterium | reverse complement strand
TTACAACTAGATAGTTGTGGCAGCGGTCATTCACAGCCCGTTGCTGTTTGCGGCTACGGGATTCGGTGCATGCCAGCGCACCGGAGCGTCGTCAACCTCGACTCGAAAGGATGAAAGTGATGGATGTCAATCTTTTCCGTCGCGCGATGGCGGATCAGGGTGCCGACGGCTTCACCGGGGCCGTGTTGATCCGACAGGCAGGAAACGTCATTGTGGAGCAGGCCTTTGGGCAGGCGAATCGATCCGAGGGCATTCCCAACAGCCTCGCGACCCGCTTCGGAATTGCCTCGGGTGCCAAACTCTTCACCGCGATCGCCATTAATCAGCTGATCGACGCCGGACTGTTGGCGCTAGACGCCCGGTTGCTGGATTGTCTGCCGTATGGGCTTCCCCACTTTGACCCGTGTGTCACGATTCATCACCTGTTGACGCACACCGCCGGGGTGCCCGACTACTTTGATGAGGATGTCATGGACGATTTCGAATCCCTATGGGTTGACCGGCCCATGTACCGCATTCGTCGGCTCGAAGACTTCCTGCCGCTATTTCAGGACCGGCCGATGCAGTCGGGCGTGGGGGAACGTTTTCACTACAACAACGCCGGCTATATCCTGCTGGGACTGGTGGTGGAGCAGGTTACCGGCCAGCTATTTTCTGACTATGTGACGGAGCATGTGTTGGGCCGCGCCCGCATGACCGACTCGGGTTACTTTGAAATGGATGCCTTACCACCGAGGACCGCCCAGGGGTATATCGACTCGCCGGACGGCCGGTGGAGGACCAATATCTACTCAATTCCCCCGAAGGGTGGAGCCGATGGCGGTGTGTACGTCACGGTCAAGGACATGGCTGCCGCGTGGGAGGCCCTGCTGGCGCATCGCCTCTTATCGCCAGCCAGCACGGCCCGCCTGTTAACCCCGCATGTGGACGCCGACGAAGAGAACTGGTACTACGGCTACGGCGTGTGGATTGACCAACGCGACGGGGAGATTTTCAAGTATTACCTCATGGGATACGACCCCGGTGCCAATTTCCATTCCGCGGTCTTTCCCTGCCTGGAAACCATGGTCGTGGTGTGTTCAAATCAAACCGATGGCGCCTTCGGGATGATGAAGGCGATCGAGGACGAATTGACTAGAGCATTGTCGTAGGTGACATCCTCGGCATTAGCTTCACGCTGGGTGTGCGGCGGTGATGCCGCTGCCGCCCTCGGCGGAGAGTAGACAGATCAATGGTTAACGGCGCGAATGGCCTGCTATTGGGGGCGTTAGTACATTAGTACTCGTCCCTGATCCACTCATTTTGGTCGAATATCCCTGTCTCGATACATGGCGCCGATCAACACGCAACGTCCCGGTTTTGTTCAGCCTCAGAAGCCGTTGATCCATCACAAAATCCTGATACCCATAAAATCATACCCGTATTTTTGCGCCCGTCACCCGTATGACGCAAAATACAGTGTAAAAGACTCCCGAAAAGATCCATTGATTTTAGTTGAAGTCATGACAAAAGAAGTTGGCCAAAACAGGTGGTGACAAGTACAGGCACGGTCCTCCCCGAGGCTTCGGCCACATGGATCCCCTTTCGACGTATGTTCTGTGAACCTCCCCCAGAGTAGTCGATCCCCCCATAGGCATTACACAATGAGCCTCCTCCTCCTGAGGCTCGCATCCTCAGCGGCGACCTTCGAAGCGCGGATGCAGGCGCTCAATGAGCCATCCTTCCAACGCTGGCCGCCGATGTTTAAGCTGGACCGGCGCGTAGACATTATCGCGGTCACAATAGCTCTTTAGCCTGGTCGACACGGGCATCGGTGATCCCATATTCCGCCCGAAAGTTCCGATCCGCTAAGATTTTTGCGGCCAACGTGCTATTCGCTCGATTAGGGCCGTAGTGGTGCGATCGGAATCGGGCATTGCTGTTCGCCCATGCCGACCTTCAACACCGCCCCAGACCCCAGCGAAAATCTGTAGACGGCGCCGAATCCGTTCGGAAGGTCGTGGGGAAGGCACGGTGCCCTCTGAAAATCATGACGTAGGATTGTGTGGTTGTCATCACCCCAGGCCTGAATCATTTCCATCATGTTCGCAATCATCGGGTAGCACCCCTTTCGAAATTTAAGGACACCAATTTGAGCCAAATAGGCGCTAAATCCCCATTTTCTTCCCTCCTGACTTGCGGAGTCCGAGTTTGATCTTGTTTGTTTCGACGGAAGAGCCCTAGCGTGACGCGGGCAGGGAAGAAATGTCCACGACGTCTAGGCGCTCGACGCTCTCGTGGTGACGCCTTGAATTTTTCATGATATTCCGCAAAATAAAAAACCCGCAATCGCTTGCGGGGCTTCAAATTTTAGTGGTGCGCCCGGTAGGACTTGAACCTGCGACCTCCTGATTCGTAGTCAGGCGCTCTATCCACTGAGCTACGGGCGCGACTGTGGTGTTGTAGCATCGCGTAAGCCACGATGCAAGAATCATAACTTGCCTCTGTCTCCAACAAATGACTGTTGAATGGCGGAGGGAGTGGGATTCGAACCCACGCTAGGCTTGAAGCCTACTAACGGTTTAGCAAACCGCCCTCTTCGACCAACTTGAGTATCCCTCCGTAGGCACACGCTATGGTACCATACGAGCCAGTTATTTGACAAGGGTGGATTGCTGGAATCAGCGCTCTTGAAAATATTTCAAAGGTCGTCCCGGAAATTCGCCTGTATGTTTATCATTTTTCCAAACCGGTCGTCCGTTAACATACACGGAGTAAATCCCCCGCGATGTTTGATGAGGTTCGGCAAATGTCGCACGATCTTGAATAATATCGGGATCTAGTAAAACCAGATCTGCGACATAGCCTGGTTTTATTAGTCCACGTTGCCGTAACCGCAATCGTGTCGCAGCTAACCCCGTCATCCGGTAAATCGCTTCCTCAAATTCGACCCACTGCTTATCACGAACAAATTCCGCCAGTACCCGAGGAAATGTACCATAGGTCCTAGGATGTGGGTTACCATGGCTCAGTGGACCATCGGGAGCAACCGCACCGCCATCGGTTCCAATTAGTGTTCGGGGGTAGAGAAAGACTCGTTTCACATCATCGTCCCCCATACCGAACCTAATCATACTTACCTGCATTTGATTTTCAAGCAAAATTTGAATTAAAGCATCAAACGGCAAGATTCCCCGCTGGCTAGCAATATCGGCGACGCTAAGTCCTTGAATTCTCTTATCTCCGTTCTCGGACACTGTGCCAATATGCGTCCTATTCCACCCAAATCGCGATTCTTTTTTTTCAGTGTCATCCCGAATTTTCGATAGAATCTCAGGGTTCTTCAATCGTTTCAGTGTTTTCTCTGGCCCACCTGCCAATGCCCAATCGGGCAGCAGTGCAGATAGGGTAGTGGCGCTTGCCAGATATGGGTATTGATCAAGATACACATCTTGCCCCGCTTCTACGGCTTGCCCTATGATGTCCAGGGTGGTGATAGTTTTTCCCCAGTTATGCGGTCCCATCGCCTTGTGATGAGATAATTGCACACCTACTTGCGCTCGCCGACCAATGTCCAGCGCCTCTTGAACCGCCTCAACCAATGTATCTCCTTCATTACGCAAATGGGAGAAGTAGAGTCCATGAAATGGCGCAATAGCTTTGGTCAGAGCCACCACTTCGTCTGTGGTTGTATAGCAGCCCGGAGGGTATATTAGCCCGGTAGAAAGTCCCAACGCGCCAGCCTTCATGGCCTCAATAATAGCCGATTGCATAGTTTGCACTTCTCTATCGGAAGCTGGTGCATCACCCTCTCCCACCACCCCGCGTCGTAACGTTCCATGGCCAATTAACGCCAGGACATTTACTGAGATCTTTCCGGTCAAAGCCTCGAAATACTCAGCCATATTCTGATATGGCCGAGACATCATGTGGCGCTTAAAAAATTTTTCGACTTCCGCCTGCATATGGCCAAATAGCGGGGCACCCGATATGCCACACTGGCCAATCACTTCCGTGGTAATACCTTGCGATATTTTGCTAACAGCGCGGCCATCGGCAAACAGAGTCAGGTCAGAGTGCGAGTGCATGTCGATAAATCCCGGAGTCAGAGCAAGTCCTTCGGCATCCATGACATGTCCAGTTAATATTGGTGCTGTCGGTGAAACCGATTCGATCCGATCATCGACAATCGTAACAAAACCACGATATTTCGCACGGTTGGTGCCGTCAATGATATTAGCATTGGCGATAGTATAACGGTGCATACGTGCATGTCCCTTCTGAACAAAATAAATAGGCTTACCTCATATTGAGATAAGCACCAAATGGCGGAGGGGACAGGACTCGAACCTGCAAGCCTTTAGGGCGGCGGTTTTCAAGACCGCTGCGTTACCAATTACGCTACCCCTCCAAAATCTTGGTGCCTATATTGTATCCGATTCGCTGCCTATTCGCCAAGTTTCAATTTTTGGTCGTTATCCTGCTACCAATTTGGGTGCTAGCCCATCCTGAGACGATCCTAACGCTGCAGCGTTATCTATCACCATGGACACCAAACTAGGATGATTCACGGTATTTGCCAACAATTTTATATTAGAGCCCACATTTGGCGCCAAATTTTTCCATCCCTTGGGCCGCAAGGGTTTCCAGGCATGTCAGCGAAGAATTAGTGACTACAACCAGGGTTGCATGGCCTCCAGCGCGCTGATGTAAGTGCACTGCACTGTTGACAGTTCCGTCATCGTTAAACGGGTTTGACCGGTCGATTGAATGCGCAATCGATTGATCGGGTTGGAGGCCTGTTTTAGCCAATTCCATTTGTCATCGGTTTAACTTATGCTATACCCCTCGCGGATCTCAATTGACGATTTAGGCGGACGATTTAAAGACCTGAAAGTTCAGCGTCAACAGGGTATTCCGTTTAGCTTTGTGGCGACCGTCGGTCTCCACT
>JAMCTO010000285.1:0-1401 GCA_023381095.1 Bacillota bacterium | reverse complement strand
GGTTAATAGCGCCCATGCAAGCAGTCGGCCTTCACAAACTTCCACAGGCGTTCCATGAGGTGGAGGTTGGGGGAATATGTGGGGAGCCATAGCAAGGTAATCCCGAGGCGTTCCGCCTCGGACATCACGTAGACATTGCGTTGATATCGCGCGTTATCCAGCACCAGGGTAATAGGTAGGTCAGTGAACCGTTCGGCGAGATTTTTGAGGAGCGTGACGACACTGTCGCTATTGATATACGTGTCACTGGTGACCGTGATCACCGCATGCAACGCTCCCAAGACGTTGAAGCGTTTACGCCCCGAGGGCGTCGGCAAGAGGATGCGGGTCCGGCACCAGAGGTAGCCGAGCCAGGCACCTAAGACAAAGTGAGCCGCATCCGAGAAAAAGACGTGGCGGCTTCCTGCACGGTGTGCGGCGGATTGGCCGCCAACGCCTCCCGGCCTTGACGGGTTCACGGTCTGATCATGGAAGGCATCACAGGGCAATCCCACGCCGTGGCCGTTTATTCGCGCACGAAAAACCCCACATCGGTTCCGGCATGACCCTGGGTGCGTCCCAGGGACTCCGGAGCGTCATCGGTGTGTTACCCCAGGTGACATGTTTCCTCAGAGGGGCTTCGCCTACGGCGTTCGCCCCACAGGCTATCCTTGGTGATGCTGCATCGGCCGTTTAGGTTAAATGCGACGGGCGTTTTTGCGGAAATGCTGCTGGCGTTTTTGAAGAAATCACCTGGGCCATTTTGGTGAAATGATCTTGGCTTTTTCGGAGATTTTCAGTTTGGCCTTGACAGGCCATCGGCAAGCATTCTGGCGAAAAGGTCCATGGGCTCAACTGGTGCCCCTTGCTCGCCGGATTGCCGCATGATCACAATTTTGAGGTACACCCGATCCCTATGGTCCGTTGACAAAACCGTTAACTAGTGCCGAGGGGTTGTGATCGACGCGTGTGGGAACATGGCTTATCGTGTATCGGGTTGACGAATCCACTCAAGAAATCCGCGCCAGCGACATGGCGCTCCACGCGGTGAAGTTTATCGCCGCTTATAACCCCTTTATTCTCGACTTCACCAGCGTATGAATGCCTCTGCTGATCATATGATACTCACTGCTCTAAATAATCGTCCTTGGCTATGCACATGCTGACCGATATGAGTATCGGATCGTATTCTCGCATCGCTGTTCGTGCTTTCCGCCGACGCCTGCGGGCGGCTTTTTTCTTTGACGCATCAAATTTCTTCAAAGGGAGTGACGCATATGCGTTGGTATGCTATCCAATTCACCCATTATACCGGAGATGACACGATGTTCGAGAACTTTGAGCCTGACGATTATTTTCCGATTGACGCCGACACACTTTCCGATCCCGTGAGCAATGGCAACGAACTCAATGGGCCGAATC
>JAMCTO010000284.1:3195-4485 GCA_023381095.1 Bacillota bacterium | reverse complement strand
GCTTGTTTTCAAAAAAACCACTGCCTTCCGTTTCTGCTCTTGTAACTGAATTCCTCTGTATGGCGTTATTCAAGAAGACCGGTCCTAGCACCTTATCGATTTAAGGGGAGATTACAGATGAGACAAAACGTTTTAAGCGTTGCGGGAGTGCTGTGCGGCACATTCATGTTAGCAGGGTGTGGAACTGCCGGGTCTCTTGGCACGACAACGGCCACACAAGGTGCACATTCCGGTACATCTGGTGTCAAGGAATCGGGCAACACGAGCATAACCCAGAGATCGTCCGCTTCATCCGTAGCCACGAGCATACCATCATCCAATTCACCGGCCTCGCCTTCTCGAAATACCGGGAGGATGTCCACGCGAAAGTCTGTTGGGACATCACTTGTCGTAAGCACACGAACCTTGCCTCGAGGACGGTATACAATCGAGCCGGGTGTTCTGATCTCCGAATCTCCGGGTATGATCTGGGGCTATACTCCAAGAGGTCCATCTTTTTCGGTTCGCTCGGGGCGTTCTATGTCACTGCCTCTTCCGGCCGACGTAACCGATGTGGCGTTATTTAGTGAGTCAAAGCAAGTCTTGTTGGGTGTTTATCCCATCACAGCGGATGATGTTTTGAAGTTGATCTCACATAAGGATCAATGGATAATAACAGGGACATTGCCGCCGGGACGTTACCGGATTGTCTATGGTACGCTGGAGCGAAATCCGAATACCACAGCGCTGCAGTGGGGATGGGCCCGGCTTGGAAGTTCGCAAATCGTTACGGCATCTCAAGGAACATTTGAAATCTCCATGAAGGCTCCCTCAGTCAAAGGTGCGTCCAATCCAGGCTTTGCCGTCTTTAATCAAGACACCAATGCCTTAATTGGTTTTCTGTCTCCGAGGATGTCTGTTGTGATGACTCCTTTCTCATAACACGATCCAAAGTGTGGGACGTCTTTTGCTGACAGCATGTACCCAATTGATTGGATAGAGGACGGTCAATGATCAAACATTTCATAAGGGCCTTAGAGAGGCTGTCAACACTGGAACCGGGATCTAGCACGAGGAAATCCGACTTTTTCGGGGTTGTCCTGTCAGGAAAGTGGCGGAATGATGGAGCATGTAAAATCTTAGAAGATTCATGCGGTGAGAACTTACTCCAGAAAGTGTCCCATCAGACCCCACCATGGTCAACTAACCTGGGGCTCCCACAGATCCATTGAATCCTATTCTCAGGGGGGCCACAATTCCGCCAAGGGTTAGCATGCACAGAGCCCGGCGAGAGAGAGACTTCGCCCAGTG
>JAMCTO010000284.1:0-3092 GCA_023381095.1 Bacillota bacterium | reverse complement strand
GCCCGGCGAGAGAGAGATTTCGTCCAGTGTGTGCCATGAAAGGCCGGTTTTGTTCCGTTCAGATAATTATTGTTTCGTTAACACCGAATCATGACAACAAGACTGCGCGAGCTAGGGGCTTCTTGCGATTGCCGACGCGTGTATACATATTGCGTTTTTTTCGAGCGAAAAGATGAATAGCTATAGCTACCAAAGCGGTGTTTGCTCGGACAGAATCTGAGATTTTTAGTGTAATCATTCAATCCCTGGGTGAATATGCCACAAACCGATTCGTATGTGATTATCATCCCCGATTCCTAAATACACCTCGTCACCAGACGATATAATCGATTGGAGGAAGAGTGATTGATTCAGTAATTCCTCGTTAAAAGTCCATCCGAATGAGGTAAAGAAAATTCCGCCTTCAAGGTCTGCTGCCGACCAAAATGACCGAAATGTCGACCAATCGGATACCATTTCGTCTCCGTTGCCCTGAACCGATACCCAGCGGGGATGACAAGGGCTGTTTAATGGTTTATTTTCTTCCCGAAATACATCCGTAACCAGCGGGTGGAGTTGGTTATTTTGGTTTAAAGATGTCCAGAGGGCACGGGCGTTGGCTGTCGGATTTTGTAGAACCATGTTTCGCGACCCATTTGAGAAACGATATTCTAAAATGCGGTCAAACCACGGAGCAATCTCGGCGATGGCCTGTTCCCAAATTGATTGATGATTCGGCTCAGGGCGCCCAAATAGCTGATGCATTACAGAGGTGGGCGGTCGATAAAGAAATTCCTGAGTGAGAAACCATTGAGCTGACAATGTCATCGTTGCCCAAAAAGTGCCGATGCAGCGGGGATACCCCGACGTCGTGAGATATTGTCCGAGATGAAGGCGGTCCTTTTGCAAGCGGCTCGTACTTGAACATAGCTGACATAGGACATACGCCTCCCTAATCTATTATGGCGATTGCAACACGAGACTGCTTCAATAATACCAGCATACACGGGGCAGACAAACTAAATGTCGCACGCCGGTATAAGGATTGGATCATTAGCAGTCAAGTGTATCCAGACGGTGGAAGAATTTTTTCGTGGATCACCAAAGGGTTTGAACTTCGAGGTTGATATTGATGCTATGCCGCGTCTATTGGGTCGAAGTGATGAGGTTGACCGTTTTATCCACCGGCACGAGCCCATCCTCGAAATTTCGGGGATTCAAAATAAAATATCCAAGACATCATTCGGATCCTGTCAATTCGTCGATCTCGTCCTCTCCGTGCTCTTCTTGGGCGAGAGCTGTGAGAATGCCAATACCCAGGATTGCTGCACTGAGGATCAGACCAAATCGCACTCCACCTCCACCATCCGACAACCATCCCCCAAGGAGGGGCCCGACGCTTTGGCCCAACCCGAATGCCACGGTGAGTGCTCCTAATGCGGCTGTCCATTGATGCATAGGGAGGTTGCGCCGTGCCACGGTTGTGACGTTTGTGACCACGGCCAAAAAGGCAGATCCAAATAATAACGCCGATGCCAGGACAACGAAGGGGGTTGTTGACCATAGCGGTAGTAAGACGCCTCCAAGGACCAATCCCATGAGCACTGCAACTCCTCGTCCACCCGGGGCATGCCCCAAAATACGCCCCCAGACAAAGGCGGAGGCCATCGCGGCGCTGCCCAGAACCGTCCAAAACCAGATGATTTCCTGTGGATGTGCTCCATGATTCTGAAGAAAGACCACGATAAAAGTCATGTAAACGATATACCCCATTCCATAGAATCCATAGGCTATGAGCACTGCCCATAATCGCCGCCAAGTGAGATCAGAGTGGGATCCGGGGACGGAAGAAGGTGAAGAGGGGATAATGCGACGTATGGCGGGAAGGATCCCAAACATGGTCAATAAACCCAGAATTCCTAGGGTTACCCACGCCACATGCCATCCAAGGGCAGGGGGAAACGATATTAAGAGGAAGGGAACGGTCCACGCGGACAATACAATGCCCAGTCCCGCGCCACCAAAATAAAGTCCTAGGAGCAGCGCGGCCCGGTGTGCGGATTCTTTGGCACTGGCATTTGCTACCAGACCACCACCGGTCACAAACGCGACTCCGCCGGCGGCCCCACTGGCAAATCGCCACCAGGCCAAAAGAATACTGTTCCCGGTCAAGCCGCCAGCCAACACACAGAGCGAGGTTCCGAACACGCCTATCACAAAAATACGACCGAGTCCACCCCAACGAGCCAATGGCGCGGCCGTTAATGCACCCAGGAGATAACCCAGAGCGTTTGCTGTATTCATGATCCCCTCTGTTGTTAAAGACCAGCCGAGAGCATGGCCCATCGCAGGTAAAATCAACGCATATGCAAATCGGGCGAACCCTAATGCGACGGCCGGCCCCGCGGCTAATGCAAAGGGAACCCAAGAAGGAATGGGGCTGTCGTCGAATTTTCCCGTCTGTTTCATGTTGCGGGAGCCTCCTCATCGTTGGCATGCAATTCAGTCGATTGCAACTCCGAAGACAGGGTTTGAGAATCGTGCAATAACAGCAGCGCCACCCGCCTTGCGGAGCTCACACTTCTCGCATTGCCGGTGACCAGCACACGAGCATTGACGCCATCTATCAGGAGCAATAATTCATCGGCCAGCTGCCCCGGATTTGTCGCACCTGCCTTCTGAGCAAGGTCGGCCAACAAAGATTGCCACCACTCTTTGTGTTGACGAATCACCTGCCGCGCGGGTTCGTCCCGCGGGCTAACCAATTCGGCTGCCGCATTAAGAAACGCACATCCCCGGATTCCTTGTTGGCTAGACCAGTTTTCGAGCCAATCGAATACTGCCAAGAGCCGTTGCTGGGGACTCTGATCCTGACGTTGACTCAAGTAATCGTCCAGTGCCTGACGTCGGGTTTGGTGTTGAAAATTCAAGGCTGCAACCACCAACTCGGATTTTGACCGGTAATGACTATATAAGGTTGGTTTTGAGGTTTTGGCCCGCCGAATGACTTTATCGACACCACATGCGGTGATGCCATCTGTATAAAAGAGTTGCGACGCCGCAACGGCTAGACGCTCTCGAACATTTGAGGAAGTTTTCATATGACTACACAA
>JAMCTO010000283.1 GCA_023381095.1 Bacillota bacterium | reverse complement strand
TTTAGTGCCAGTTGACAGAGAACCGTGAGCAAAAAGAATTATCGGAAAACCCTTGACAATCCGAATCGATCTTTATTATGATGACGTTGCGACAACGTTATCACAACGTCGCCATGGTTTCGGAGGGGTGCAGAACTAAATGGTTACGCTATCTGATGTGGCGAAACAGGCGGGTGTATCACCGTCGACTGTTTCGCGAGTGGTCAATCACAGCGGTTTTGTTAGTAAGGACGTGGCAGACCGGGTACGGAGTGCATTGGTGGAATTGGATTATCGTCCTAATATAGTGGCCAGGAACTTTCGCTCGAAGACAACGATGACTATTGGTGTCGTAGTCTCCGATCTCACCAATCTCTATTTCATGGATGCTTTACGAGGCGTTGAGGAGGTATTGAGCTCCGAAGGATATTTATTACTTATCGCATCAAGCAATAACGAAGTTGCCAAGGAATTACAGTATTGTGCGGAGTTTGATCGACGCCGTGTCGACGGCATTATCCTCGCGTCGGCTGGTGCGTCTGGTAATGATTTAGCCCAGGTATTTCGTGAACGCTCAACGATTATGCTTTTGGATCGCATTGTAGATGGTGCGCAATTCGATTGCGTGTTGGATAACAACAATGAAGGGGTTCGGCAGGTGGTCCAGTATTTACTAAGTCAGGGCCACAAAGACTTAGGTGTGGTCAGTGGACCGTTACAAATCACAGCCGGCGGCGAGCGGGTTTCAGCGTTTGAAAAATTTGCGAACCAGGCCGGATTGCAGATTCCCTTGGAATGGTCTTGGGTCGGAGATGCTTTTAGCATGGAATTTGGGTATAAGGCGGCGACAAAGTTTATGCGGCTCGCGTATAAGCCTTCGGCGGTATTTTGCACCAATAATGCGTTAACGGCGGGATTTTTACTGGCATTAGCAGAACGCGATGTGCGTGTTCCGGAAGATATTTCGGTGGTGTCCTATGGAAGCCTCGAAAATGGGGAATTGTTGGCCACAAACATCACCGAGATAGAACAGCCCGCACGCCAAATTGGCCGTGTGGCAGCCCACCGACTGCTTCGCCGCATTCGAGGTGAGGACGTGCCATTTGAGGTCGTTCGCGTGGATCCGCAACTATCACTGGGTAACTCTGTAAAATTCCTAAAATCCGTCCGAGACGTTCAACCGAACTAAAGGGATAGAGAAGAGGTCGAAAATGACAACATCTATAGTGGGCAGTCAGCAGGATTTGTTTTGGTATCAACAGATGTGGGATATACGGATGTTTGAAGATACCGTGAATGATCTTCTGGGAAAGAACGTCATTCGCGGTGCAAGCCATTTGTCTGCCGGGCAAGAAGCTGTCGCGGTTGGCGTGATGAGCGCTTTAGAAGCTCATGACCTAATAACCAGTAATCATCGAGGCCATGGTCATTGTTATGCTCGTGGCATGGCTGCCCAAGAACACAGCAAAGACCGTCAGGACCACTTGAATCGGATGCTGGCCGAGGTCTGCGGAAAGGAGACTGGCTATTGCCGAGGACGGGGCGGGTCGATGCATATCGCTGATGTGGAAGGGGGCAATTTGGGAGCAACAGGGATTGTCGGGGGGAACTTGCCCATAGCTGTAGGAGCGGCGTTAGCGAGTCAACTACTGCATAAGGATCAAGTGGTGGTGTCGTTTTTCGGCGATGGAGCCGTGAATGAAGGGGTGTTTCATGAGTCATTGAACCTGGCGTCCATTTGGCACCTACCCGTGGTGTTTGTGTGTGAAAATAATCAATATGCGATGTCCGTGCCATGGACTTATGCGTCCTCGGTGCCTAATGCGGCCGATCGAGCCGCGAGTTATCATATGCCAGGCATTATCGTCGACGGCATGGACATCGAAGCAGTCTATGAAGCGGCAAAAACGGCGGTTCACCAGACCCGGTCCGGCGGAGGACCCGTATTAATTGAGGCCAAAACGTATCGCTGGTATGGGCACTCGCGAAGTGACCCGCGGGCGTATCGTTCCCGGGAGGAAGAACAGAAGTGGAGGCTTCGCGATCCTCTTAAGATCTATGAGTCTGCCTTAATGCACCGTGGAGTATCCAGAGATGCCCTACGAGACATGCAAGATAACGCGCAGACAGCGATGGTCGTGGCACAAGATTTTGCATTGAATCAGAGTGCCAATCCAGCCCCGGCCGATCTCATGACAGGGCTCTATGCCCCATCGGCAGATGATTTGCAGCCAATGGACAAGCCGTCGGTAGACGTCCTTAAAGATGCTTCGTGTCGCCAGATCCCATATTGGAAAGCAATTAATGAAGCGCTGCAAGAAGAAATGGACGCAGATGCCTCGGTGATTTTAATGGGCGAGGACATCGGGGTCTATGGAGGGGCTTATGGGGCTACACGGGGCCTCATAGACCGTTTCGGAGTCGATCGGGTACGCGATACACCAATTTCCGAAGCGGCCATTGCTGGTGCAGCGGTCGGAGCCGCTATGAATGGGTTAAGACCGGTGATAGAGATCATGTATGTAGATTTCACGCCTTTGGCTATGGATCAGTTGGCCAACCAAGGCGCGAAGAATCGTTACATGTTTGGAGGAAAAACATCGGTTCCGGTTGTTGTGCGCACGGAGGGCGGGGCAGGCCGCGGTATTGCTGCGCAGCATTCGCAAAGCCTT
>JAMCTO010000282.1:4977-5306 GCA_023381095.1 Bacillota bacterium | reverse complement strand
TAACGGAAATAATCCCGCATACCAATAAGCAGCATCCTTAATAGCAGATTTTTTGGATTGGGGACATTTCCTCAAGCCTGGTTCTCTATGCCCATATTGCCCATTACGGTAATACCTGGGGCAACCGATAGGCTTTCCCCAAGTATTACCATTTGCTTTTTCGCATAAGTTCAATGGACCTTACCGGCTTAACAGCGTCCCAACATATTGCAAAATCGCGTTGCTGCACTCAGAGCAATACCCGTCATGAGTAATCAACCGATTGGCCACTTCATTTAACTTTTTCAACTGTTCCTGATCTGGAGTACGGGTGGAGGTGGTGATCTTGA
>JAMCTO010000282.1:0-4967 GCA_023381095.1 Bacillota bacterium | reverse complement strand
AGAGTGACTTGCGGGACTTGGCAAAAAGGCGACTGGGAGTACATGTGGAGGTGGTGATCTTCACCACATTTTTCAAGTCATTGAATAACTTGGCCTCGATGGCGTCTTTCAATCCGGGGTGAGTCCGATAATCAAAGTGATCGCCGCGGCGAGCCAGGGTGGAAATTCGAATGAGAATTTCTTCCCGAAAAGCGCGCTTGGCGTTGTCGGAAATGCCTATTTGCTCCTCAATTGACCGCATCAGTTTTTCGTCGGGATCAATCTCTTCATCGGTAATCGGATCGGTAATTTTAGTCTTGTTGACGTAAGCTTCTATATTATCCAGGTAATTGTTCAAAAGCGCCTGCGCAGATTCCTCAAAAGAATAGACGAACGCCTTTTGCACCTCAATTTTGGCGAGTTCATCGTACTCGCGACGTGTTTCATAAATGAGGTTCAACAATCGATCCCGTTCTTCCACACTAATACCTGTGTGCTGCTCCAAACCGTCTTTCAGCGTCCGCAAGGCATCCAGCGGATTAATGCACTGCACCCCCGGCTTGACCAAGGCGCTGGACAGCCGATTAATCACGTAGCGCGGAGAAATGCCGTCCATGCCTTCCATGGAGAATTCTTCCCGGAGTTCTTTGACGTCTTTGGAAGTATAGCCTTCAACAGATTCTCCGTCATAGAGCTTCATCTTTTTAACCAAGGACATTCCCTGCTTTTTGGAGTCCTTAAGCCGTGACAAGATGGCAAACATGCTGGCTACCCGGAGCGTATGCGGTGCCAAGTGCATAGTGTTGAGCGCCGATTCGCCAATCAATTTTTGGTAGATGCGCATTTCATCCCGCACCTTAAGGTTGTAGGGGATTCGCACCAAAATCATCCGGTCCCTAAGCGCTTCGTTCTTCTTGTTTTCAATGAAACGCACATATTCGCTTTCGTTGCTATGACTCACTATAACCTCATCCGCATAAATCATGGCAAATCTTCCCGTCTTGATATTTTGTTCTTGCGACAGGGTGAGCAGTCCGTAAAGAAACTTCTCATCACTTTTCAACATTTCGATAAACTCCATTAATCCCCGGTTGGCCACGTTCAACTCGCCATCGAACCGATAAGCCCGGGGATCGGACTCGGAGCCATATTCGCCAATGGTGGCCAAATCAATACTGCCGGTAAGTTCGCTGATATCTTGGCTTTTAGGGTCACTGGGTGAGAATGTGCCAATCCCTATCCGTTCTTTCTCAGACATCAATAGCCTCTCAACGGGAAATTCATCAATATGGCCATGGTAGATATCGGTCAGCCGTTGGCGACACACCGGACACAAATCGCCTTCGATGTAAAGTTGGTAATCTCGCCACACGTCGGCTCGCAGTGCCTCAGGAATTAGATGCAAAGGTTCCTCGTGCATTGGACACCCAACCAAAGCGTAGGTCGCTCCAGTAGCGGTACGGGTATACCGCTCCAACCCACGCTTTAGCAACGTCACCAATGTCGACTTTCCTCCTCCCACTGGGCCCATTAGCAATAAAATACGCTTGCGCACTTCTAATCGTTGGGCCGCCGAGTGAAAGTATTCCACCAGTTGATCCAACGCCCGATCTAAACCAAACAAGTCCTGGTCAAAAAATGTGTAATGGCGGCCACCGTCTGATCGATTCTCAATCCCAGCCTCAGCAATCATATCGAAAATCCGGGCGTGAGCCAGTCGGGCCACACGCGGATTTTCCCTGGCTTGGTTGAAATACTCGCGAAATGTTCCCCGCCAGGCAATTTCCTGCTCCCGATTATGATAGGCATCAATGCGTTCCCAAATATCCATGGGCGATCTCCCTCCTTTACCCTAATGTCGCCCTCAACTAACGTATTAGCGTCATAAAGTCGCAACTCGCCATTAAACCGTGGCTCGGCTGTGGGCTTTGCCATCGAAACTTAATATAACCTTGTGTTGAGCGCTGACAGTCTCTAGATGCACCGGACGTCCCCACAGCAAATGCACGTGCTCCAAGGTCCTCTCTGCATACGGCAAATCTAAATCGGTACCCTCATGACGATGGATCAAATAAAGTTCCCCGCGTCGGTGAAAGTCTCCGTCAACCACTTCAATGATGGGCAACCCGCCATGAAACACTTCTTTAACCAGACGATCCCGAACTAATTCCCACTGCCGGGATTTCACCACAATCTTGTCTTGCTCAGGGCCTAAGACATAAAGATGCAGCTCATCAATTAAGGGTTCGGTAAGATAATTGCGTAGAAAACTGACATCATCATCGACGGTTCTCACTAAAAATGCGGATTCCTTGCCCTGGCTTTCCCAAATATCACGAAATATTTGGTAGCCAATGGCATAGGGATTGATTTGATACGGAATCGTGGCGGTGACCGATGAATGCAGACGGGCAAAGTTAATGACGTCCGCGTCGGTTAGGTCCAATGCCCGCATCAATTCTATATGCCAAAGGCTGGCCCAACCCTCATTCATGATCTTGGTTCTCACTTGTGGCCAAAAATAAATCATTTCGTCCCGGACCATTGCTACCACATCGCGCTGCCATTCTTCGAGTTCGTCGCTATGGTCAATGATAAATTGCAACAAATCCGATTCGTCTTCTCGCACCTTCAGTTGGTGCAGCGGTTCAGGGGTTTGAGGTTGCCACAAATCTGACCAGGATCCCCCAGAAGACGACTGTGTTTTAGACCGTTTTACTGACAACAACGGTGGATGGGGCACGGCGACGTGCTCTTGGATTGCGAGCGCAGCATCCAAGAGCCGCTCCACCACCTCCACTCCCTGTTCGAATTGATATTGCCGGACTCGTTCCGCATGACGCGATACGACGTTCAACATGTCCCGCTGGGTCTGAGAAAAATGCACGTTGTGCTTGAAGAAATCGACGTGCCCCATAACATGTGCCCGAACGAACGTGTTTTCCAGTTCCGAGTTGCTGTCCAACAAAAAAGCGTACGCTGGATCAGAATTGATCACCATTTCGTATAACTTGTTTAAGCCGTAATCGTACCGGGTTTTCATCGCGTGAAACGCCTTGCCATAGGACCAGTGCGACATACGTCCCGGAATCAGATAGGCGGCAAATTCGTACAGGATAGTCGCAGGCACCGCCTCGAATCGAATAGGAAAAGGGTCCAATCCTAGTTTCAGTGCCAACTGCCAAATCTCATCGTCTGCAGGATAGTTTGATTGGCTCATGCTCCTTCGTCTCCTGGTGTGCGAGGAAAAAACTTCTTCAGCGCTGTGTAGACGTCTCGTTTGGTGCCAATAGTCACCACGTGAAACCGCGGATGCCTAAGTTTGCCGAACGCTGACATTAAGGTACTGGTGTATCCCCCTTCCCGTATTTCGGCGTAACCAAAGGCATTCACCGACGGCAGCATCGCTTCCAGAAATTCCACGGTACGACGGTTGTCCGCATCAGACCAATTGTCTCCGTCAGAGAAATGGACCGGATAAATGTTCCACTGGCTTGGCGGGTAGCGGTTTTGCACCACTTCCCAACACAATTCATATGCTGAGGAAACCTTGGTTCCCCCACTTTCGCCCAACTGAAAGAACTCCTCTTCGGTCACCTCCCGGGCTTGGGTGTGATGCACAATAAACACCACTTCTACCGACTCATATTTTGTTCGCAGAAACCGAAGCATCCAGAATGCAAAGGTGCGAGCCATCAATTTTTTGAAATCGCCCATAGAGCCTGAGATATCCCGCATAGCGATTACTACCGCGTTGTTATCTTCTTGGGGTACGTTAATCCAGGTCTTAAATCGCAGATCATCAGGCTGCCAGGGGCCTAAACCAGTTTCCCCTTGCCTAGCATGACGCAGCAAGTTTTCTCGGAGACTACGGCGTTTGTCAAGATTCCCCATCAACCCACGTTTGCTGATATCTTTAAATTGAAACGTGGGACGGGGGATGTTGGACAGCATCTTAGGCTTCAGATAAGGCAAGCCCAAATCCTCAAACAGCAACCCTGCTAAGTCGTCGATCGAGATTTCCGCTTCCAGATAGTCAATGCCCGGAAGTTCCCCAGGCGCGCCCTGTCCTCGACCCGCTTTGTCTGCTGAAGCTGGGGCCGGGATTTGTCCCAGAATGTCTCCCTGTTTCAATTCTCCTTGATCCTGCCCCACACGATCCCCTTGCCAGGGATCAAACCGAAATTTATACTCCTCCAAGTTTCGGATGGGAACCCGGATAACGCGTCCTCCATCCGCAGTGAGTATGCTGTCCTCGGTAATTAAATCCGGCAAACGCTGCTTTAGCGCTTCCCGTATCTTTTGTTGATGGCGCGCCTGATCTGTAGCGCCTTTTCGCTGCAGAGTCCAGTCCGGCACAAACCCGGCCACTGTTACCACCCCCCTTTAAGAAGGTAATAACATCCTATGCACCTTCGGCGAGATTTTGCCTAGATCTTGGAGACTCTGTCAAATATGGTCAAGCGGTGTCGGGATGTTGTCCCACAAACCGGGAGCAGAGGTCATGGCCGACTATAGCCCTGATTGTTTCCATGGGCATCAAATGCCATCATTATACAAGTTTCGGAGAATGCTCGGCTTCGATGGCCGGTCCCAGGTTCTCCAGGACAACGCTGAGAAAACAGGGACCCCCAGCAGGAGTCCCGGCCCTTCCGACCAGGATGTTCCTTGCCGATCTGAAGCCTACCGTGCAGTCTCAACTCTATAGAACGGGCTCCTAACCGTTGCCATCACCGGGATCGTTAAACAAACGCGCGAATTGCTCCGGGCTGATTCGGACCTCTCGCGCCTTCGCCCCGTCTTGACTGCCGATAAACCCGCGTTCTTCCATTGCGTCGATTAGCCGAGCCGCTCGGGTATACCCAATGCGCAAGCGCCTTTGCAGCATAGAAGTCGAGGCTTGGCGGCTCTCCACTACAATTCGCACCGCTTCTTGAAACAGTGCATCGGTCTCTTCGACCGGGGAATTGTCGCTGGAACGGCCGGCA
>JAMCTO010000281.1 GCA_023381095.1 Bacillota bacterium | reverse complement strand
CTGATTTTAAGTCGCCAACGAAAAATCAAAAACCAATCCGGCTTTCTGATTATGTGGGAACCCATAATGTATTGCTCCTCTTCTATCCATTAGCATGGACACCGGTCTGAACTAACGAAATGCCGGCATTTAACCAGGCGCTGCCTGAATTTGACCGGTTAAATACCCAAGTTTTGGGTATTAGTGTGGATTCGGTTCCTTGCAACACCGCCTGGGAGGCATCACTTGGCGATCTTAACTACCCTCTGTTGTCCGACTTTTGGCCACATGGCCAAGTCGCTCAATTATACGGCGTGTTGCGTACAGAGGGATATGCGGAACGTGCACTGATCGGCATCGACAAAACTGGCAAAATTCGATACATCGACGTGCATAACATTGCTGACGTGCCTGACCCGGGTCCGGTGCTGCAGGAAATCGCAGCGTGGAAGTGATAAAGGCGGCGGGTTACTCCCGCCGCCCCTTTTAGGCATGAGAAAGATTATGGGTTTTGCGCCAATTTACCATAGGACGAATCATGTCCCAATTGACCCGATTTTTATGGTCCTCAACCACCCGAAACAAGGATTCTATCAACGTATCTGACAACTGGTGCGGGACCAGACCCAATTCGACAAGTTTGGTGTGCTTGGCATTATAGTAATGTGCCAAATCCTCGGTTCTCGGATTGTCAACCAATTCTACTCGTGCTTCCCCGGGCCAGGCGTGTGCGACCAGTTCGGCTAGCTGCTTAATCGAAAATTCTTCGGTAAACTGGTTGAAGACACGATATTCTTTGGCCGCTGGAGGATTTTCCACTGCGATTTCAATACACCGCACGGTATCGCGAATGTCCAACAATCCCCGAATTTGCGTACCTTGGCCATACACTGTAAGCGGATGCCCCAGCACGGCCTGGATACAAAACCGATTGAGCACGGTGCCAAATACCGAGTCGTAATCCAATCGCGTGGCCAAATCCGGGTGCAATACGGTTTCTTCGGTCTCCACGCCATACACGACTCCTTGATTGAGGTCCGTGGAACGCAGGCCAAAGTTGCGGCATGCGAATTGAATGTTGTGGCTGTCATGGACTTTCGATAAGTGGTAGAAAGATCCCGGCTGCTTGGGAAAAGGCAGCACGTCATTACGCCCGTTATGATTAATCTCGATAAATCCTTCTTCAATGTCGATGTTCGGTGTTCCGTATTCCCCCATGGATCCCAATTTCACCAAATGAATGTTAGGATCCACATCTGCCATCGCATACAGCACGTTGAGATTGCCCGCCACATTATTGACCTGGGTATACACCGCATGCTCCCGATCTATCATCGAATAGGGCGCGGATCGCTGTTCTCCAAAATGCACTATGGCATCCGGATGGAAGTCCCCGATCATGTGATAGACGAAATCGGCATGGGTTAAATCTCCCACATAAATTGGCATGGATTTGCCAGTTATGGTCTTCCAAGTTTTGACACGTTGTTGCAATGAGGCAATTGGCACTAGGCTTTCGGCCCCTAATTCGTAATCATACTGACGGCGCACAAAATTATCGCACACCGCCACTTCGTGGCCCTTATTCGACAAATACATCGCGGTAGGCCACCCTAAGTAGCCGTCTCCACCCAATACTAAAATTTTCACCGTGTTGCCTCCCTGTTTTCTGCACGAATCTACGCCCAAATAATTATAATACGCCAGATCAAGTGTGCCAAAACACTGGTGTCAGAATTCAGGGGGGGTTCAGCTTCGGCCGCCCAGAGAGTAGCGTCTGCCCCCTCTTTGCGGAAGCCAGCGCATCGTTCCCGGCGGAGGTATCAACCGGTCCGGTTCTTGGCTATGCAGCGGGAACAAAATCTCGGGCTGCACCCATTCCACCAGTCGGTTTAAATCATCAGGACTGGCGTGACCGCCGGTACCAATCGGCCAAAACGGCACATGAAGAAACTTCAGCCAGTCTTGAAGCACGTCCCACTTCGGATCAAATGCTCCCAACGGCTCTCCATTGGCATGCAAAAACACCGAGCCCAGTCCCACCGGCATCTCTAACAGCCACGGCAGCAACTCGGGAGTCAGTTGTAAAATAAATGATGCAGGATTGGATCGGATAGCGGCCGCATCGACGTCACTGCCAAAAGCCAAGATGTCTTTTAACCCCCAAGCTCGAAAAAATTCAGCCAGCATCTTGGGCCATACAATGCCGCGTCCGGCCCGCTGAGCCATAGCCATGAATGATTCCACACGTTCTAGATTTCGTGGATATAAACTCATCAAAACCATTCCAGGGGTGTCGTTAAGTGCCTTGGCAAACAATTCATCCACAGCGGCCTCGGTACGGGGTGCCTCGCGAAATCCAAAAGACAAGGTGGTTCCCTCAATTACCAAGGCACGCGCTCCATGCACCGTTTGGGCAAATCGTTGGCTAAGTTCCGGATGCCGTCCATGCAAGCGGATATCTCCAGTAAATGCCACGACGCCATCTTCCGTCTCTACCGCATACCCCGATGCGCCGACAACGTCGTGGTCAACCGGATAGCGTTTCACCCGAAAAGGACCCCATTGCACGGGCTGTCCTTCCTCCATCGGAATCAATGACGGAGCATATCCCTCCGGAGTATCTCCACCCTGGGCAAGCGCATCCATTAATCGCCGTGTTCCGGGCGAACAATAGATGGGAATGGCCGGGTCCACCCATCCTGTCAACCCGATATGATCAATGTGGGCGTGCGAAATGAAAAGGGCGGTGTGCCCATCTGACCCCGAGGCCAAGGGAAACCCGTGCATGGCATCGGTGCGATAAATGTGAGGCAGCAAGGGAACTTGTCCAGTGCGCATACGGTCATACAATGCGTATTCAGGACGCAATGCGACTCCACTTCGGAACAATCCCGCACCTGGAGCAAAATCGAGCCCAAAATCCAATAGTACCCGCCATTCTCCTTGTTCGATTAAGATTTTACTGGACCCAATGACCCCGAAAAAC
>JAMCTO010000280.1 GCA_023381095.1 Bacillota bacterium | reverse complement strand
ATTCTAACCTCCATCGGGCTTCTTTAACGCCACTTTGTCGAATTTGGATGTGGCGGTCTCCGAAATTTTTTCAACAAATTCCACAAATGCGGGCCACCAGTCTTGCGGAAGTAATTCGTGGCAAGATTCCAAGACCTCGCCTACCGTGAGTCGAACGCCCTCTTTGAGCTCGATAATAGCGATCGGCACTTCGAAGTCTCCGTCCCTCTTCCCTATCACTGCCGCCAAATTGATTACAGGATTCATTTTTAATACCTCTTCGATTTTCCTTGGAGAAACATATCTTGACGGGGTTACCACCATATCATCAATCCGTTCGGTAATATTCACGCGGCCATCTGGTGCCACCGTAACCATGTCCCCAGAAAAATACCATCCATCACGAAATGCTCTAGACGTGGCCGCGTCGTTGTGATAATACCCATCAATGGTGTCGGACTGCGATATACCAGTTCGCCAATTGCTTGACCGTCATGGGGAATCTCAACCCCTGACGCATCTAACGCCCGCCGTTCAACAAAGGGCGCAGGCATCCCGTCATTGTCAAACAATAACCTCTCCTGGAAGTCACGGGATTTCGTCTCGAATCCTGCTGCAGCAAACGTCGAGGAAATGATCGGGTTTTCGTTGCAGCCGAAACCGCCGCGCACTACGGCTCCTGTAGCCTCATGAAATCGCTCGCTTTGAGGGCCAACCAAGGGTGCGCCGATATTAATCACCTCTTGCAATGAAGACCAGCCCCACTTGTGGTACCCTTCGCGCTCCCAGACTGTCGCCCACTAAGCAAAAAAATCGAAGATGGTCAAGGGAATTCGAGTAAGCTGTATGCGACGACTGCTTCAGGAAACATGTCTTCGATCCATTTGTTGCAGAGTTTAGAGTTCCACCTGGACGGTGTGATGCGTGAGCACTATTGGTTCGCAACCCAAGTTCAAGATCAATTATGCTACTCATTGTTGTCCCGAGAATGGGCTCAACAGATGTTTTGACAGCAAGATACGCACTGATGAAGGTGTTTAGTTCTTCTCAATGCTTGGCTGATGTTTCATTAATCCATTTGCTCCACCGCCGCATATGACCGACGCACACAGTCCGGAATACCCACCCCGTCAATATATGATCCGGCCAAAGCTATCCGAGGACAATCGGTTCGCAGTTGTTGCACTGCCGCCGCCATTTTTCGCAAATGCCCGACTTGGTACTGGGGAATGGCCCGGGGTTGGCGAAATACCACGGTGTAATCGGGATCGCCGAGTTTCGGTAATAGGTCGTGCATTTCGCGCCGATATAACGCTAAAAGCTCGGCATCATTCATGGCCAATATATCTTCGCCAGCGCGTCCGTAGTAGGAACGGATGACTGCTCCCTCGGGCACGTCAGGATAATGCCACTTTGAAGACACATAAGTACACGCCGTCATTTGAAATCCTTCGCCGCGGGGAACCAAAAATCCCGTTTTGTCTTCCGGAATAGCGGGTCCCGATGCCTTGTACAGGGCACCAATCACCGCCAAATCGGCATACGTGACCGCCTCTAACACATGGCTTACCATCCGTGCATGGGTCGAAAGCAATGTGGCCGCAGCAAAGGCAGGGATGGCCAAAATTACCCCATTAGCGACAATGGTTTCTTGTTCGGTAACCACTTCCACCCCCTGGTCAGAAGAGGGTTCCAAAGACACTACCGGAGTATGACACCGTTGATCCACATCGCCAAGAGATTTTGACAATGCTTCAATGTAGGATTCAAGGCCTCCTGCAAAGGTGGCAAACATGCTGGGTCTCGGCCCCGAACTAGACGGTGGCGCCGGCCGGGTTTGGCGCGCTCCTTGCACGATGCTTCGATGTTTAGCTTCGAGATCTTTAAAGTGGGGAAATGTGGCATCCATGCTCATTTGATCGATGTTGCCCGCATAAATGCCCGACAACATCGGAGCCGCTAACCGATCCACAACCTCATCGCCAAACCGATAACGCAAGAAACGTCCTAGCGCAATATCATCATTCGGACGAGTAATACGGGGCAAGAAGAAGTCAAATCCGGCCCGCAATTTCCCAGGCCATGATAGCAAACCAGATTGGACTAAAGCCCAAACATCAGTGGGTACTCCCGATTGCACGCCTGGGGGAATATCATAAAACCTTCCGCGATGATAAATATATGCGCCATGAGCTCCGGGATTGGTTCCAATAGAGGCTAATCCGATCGCTTCAGCCAACGCAATCGCTTCCGGCTTGCGGCGCAAAATCGAATCAGGGCCAGCCTCAATCACATACCCGCTGTAACGGTCAGTATGGATGACACCCCCTAGATGGTCTTGCGCTTCCAGCAACAGGATTTCCGCTTGGGGATGCTTTTTGCGCAGAGCATAAGCCGCGGCCAATCCCGAAATTCCTCCACCCACAACCACATATCGTTGGTCACTCATCGGTTCAACGCCTTCTTTACTACGTCAGCCAGCACCTGAGCAAACACATAGTCGGAATTAAACGAAGGCGTTCGCTCCAAGTGCACATCTAACGCTTTGGCATGATTCTGTGCCTGAATATCTATATCGTAGAGAATTTCCAAGTGGTCGGATACAAAGCCCACCGGGCACACCAACTGATGGTTCCAACCTTCGCGCTGTAAACTTGTGATCTTTTCCAGAATGTCTGGGCCCATCCACGGTTCATCGGTTCGTCCCGCACTCTGCCATGAAAACGTATAATGGGGCAAAGCCAGGTATTCAGCCACCGCCTCGCCGGTGTCGCGCAGTTGTTTGGGGTATGGATCGCCAGTTGCTAAGATACGTTGAGGCAGACTATGGGCAGAAAAAATCACCATCACGTTATCACTGTCAAATGACGCTAATGACGTGGCAACCCGCTGCGATACCGCCTCGATAAAAGATGGTTCAAGGTGCCACGACTGAATCCCGTGCCACGGCAAAGAGGCATGGTACCGTTTGACTGCATGCTTGGCTTCCTCAAGGTATGCGCCGACACTCATGGCCGAATAATGGGGAGCTAAGATCAACCCCACAGCCTGGTCAACCCCATCCTCCACCATGTGCTTGACCCCTTCCTCGATAAATGGTGGCGCATGTTTTAACCCCAAGTACACCCGATAGGTGTTGGGCGTTTCAGAATTTAAGACCTGTTCCAAGACCTCGGCCTGAGCTTTAGTAATATAGTAAAGGGGCGAACCGCCACCGATAGCCAAGTACCTTGCTCGTAAGTCTTCAAGTTGGGCTGCTGACGACGGCCTGCCATGTCGAATATGGGTATAATACCGTGGTAGATCGTCTTGATCCTGGGCCGCCCCGTACGCCATCACTAACACGCCAATCATTCGGTTCCCCCCGTTTGATGCACCCATCGCACGATTTGTTGCAATACCTCGGGACTAGTTTCCGGCAGCACTCCATGCCCCAAATTAAATATGTATCCAGGGCTCGTTTTCATAGCCAGTACCATGTCCCTAATTGGTTCAGCCACCGTAGCAAACCCCGCAGTCACCCGTACCGGATCTAAGTTGCCTTGCAGGGTGATTCCAGATCCTAGCCGTTGCCGCGCCTCCGTTAAAGGAACCCGCCAATCGATGCTCAAAACATCAGGGCCCGCTTCGGCCATTAATTCCAAAAGTGACCCGGTTCCCACACCAAAATACATACGTGGAGCCGATAGTGGCTTTAGGGAAGAAAACAGTCGGAACATATAGGGCAACACATAGTCACGATAGTCTTGCGGTGCCAAAGCTCCCACCCAACTGTCAAATACTTGCACCGCTTGGGCACCCGCTGCAATTTGCGCAGACAGATACCGAATAACCATATCCGTTAGTTTATTCATTAACGCATCCCAAGCCATCGGCTCGGTCCACATCAGCCGTTTAGTATAAGCATAGTTGCGGCTGGAACCACCTTCAACAAGGTAGCTGGCTAAGGTAAATGGCCCTCCAGCAAACCCTATCAGCGGAGTTCCCCCAAGTCGAGTGGTAATTCGCCCAATCGCATCGATGACAAAAGGTAAATCGTCCATGGGGTCCATGGACTTAAGGCCTTCAACATCTTTCCCCGTACGAATCGGATGTGCGATGATAGGGCCCACGGGTTCCTTGATCTGAAAAACGACTCCCATCGGAGCGAGCGGCACCATAATATCCGAAAACAATATCGCCGCATCGACACCAAGATCCTCCACTGGACGACAAGTCACTTCTGTACAGAGTTCCGGATTTGTGGCCAACTCCATAAACCCGTATCTCTCCCGCATGGCTCGATACCCCGGTTGATACCGACCTGCTTGTCGCATAAACCACACCGGAATGGTATCGACTGGTAGCCCTCGACATGCCCGAATAAACCGGCTTTCCGTTTGAATCCCCCGCTCTCTAAAACCGTTTTATTATACCATTTTTGGCAAGGACGCCGACGGGTGCACATTCGACGGGTGTACCTCAAAATTGTGATCATGCGGCAATCCGCCGAGCAAGGGGCACCAGTTG
>JAMCTO010000279.1:3044-4234 GCA_023381095.1 Bacillota bacterium | reverse complement strand
TAGAACTCACTAGCGATTCCTCCTATGATGGGATAAAAGATGGATAAGACCTCTCTAGTAAACCAGAGAGCCTTCGGAATCGCTCGCCTCAAATTCCACGAAATTCGGGGCTATCTCGCAAGCCGCCTTCCGCGAAACTTTTGAGAAGCAACGCCAACGCCTCCTGCAGGGCGACATTGACCACATCCTTTTTGAGGATGAATCGATGATTCGCGATTACCAAGCCATCGGCCGCACCTGGTTTCCGAAAGGTCAGCAAAAGGTGATCCCCACCTATGGGAAGCACTAGGGCGACAAACTGCTGGGCACCTTGGATTATGAGAGCGGCGAGATCCTGTGCCGGCATGCGTCCCAATATGATGCCAAAGAATTCCTTGATTTTCTCCAGGAGATTGTCGACCATTATCCCGAGGAACGCCTCGTGCTGATTTTGGATAATGCCCGCATTCACCACGCGAAACTGATTCAGCCATTCCTAGCGGACCACCGGGAGACGTTAACCCTGCAGTTTTTGCCGCCCTATAGTCCTAAACTGAATCCGATCGAAGGCTTATGGGGCTGGCTGAAATCCTCCGTCATTTACAACGTGTTTTTTAAGTCCGTGAAGGCCATTATCGCCGCGGTGGACACGTTCCTCGCCACGATCAGCCAGGATCCGATGACCATCATCGATCGCCTCTGCGTCCGGATCTAAAGGCGCCTATCCGTCGTACGTTCTCGCCCGCCGAACCCTCTTCCCTGGCTAGGCGGCATTGCCATGCCCGCATAGGGCTAAGTCCAGTGCCAGTCTGGCGCCGACTAACCACCTCAGGCTTTCGGTGCCTATCCCCACCAGTCCTCGTCAGGGTCGTCGCGGCCTTCAACGCAAATAAACCCGAATCCATGTGTTTGAAATTGGCATTGTTGGCATTATATGCCTATTACTTTTATAATTCTTTATGACCGGATATATAATTCCTCGACTTTTCCGCGACAAATATTTTGTGGCTCCCATGCAAAGCCATGGATTATAGGAAATTGCAAGCGCTTTCGGTGATACTGCTGATCGATTCTCCCATGGGTGCCTGTGACAAAATGAGCTTATACCGAAGAATATACTATCGCGGGGCGACACACGCCGTGGAAAATATCGTACGGTTTGTTTTCCATGAATGCGTTGTGACAAAACCTGCCGACGTCGAAGAAAAGAG
>JAMCTO010000279.1:0-3034 GCA_023381095.1 Bacillota bacterium | reverse complement strand
CGGGCTGCGCCTCATGACTGCGTTGTGCTTGTGCGTGCCCCCACCAAAACCTATATCAGGAGGGCTGTTATGATGTACCCCAAATACAAGGACACTTACGCACCATTATTGCAGGAGATTGCCCGACGCGGAGGATGTTGTCGACCGTCAGCGCGCGTCAATGGCCTCACTGTTTACGAGGAGTTAGCGCAATATTTTCAGTTATCGCCCGAGGCCCTGCACCGGCAATTTACGGTGACTGCGGGACCTAACCAGCATCGCATGCAGTGGCTCTGGCCGTACCGCGTCCGGTGGGCTAAAGATCAGTTAAAGCGTCTCGGCTTGATCGCAAGCCCTGCCCGGGGAATTTGGGTCTTAACCGACCGTGGATGGCAGGCCGTGCGCCGTCTTAACGACAACAACGCACGGTAGAAGAAAAGAAAAGGGGGCGTGTTTTGTGTATCATGTGACGGTGGATGTGGCATCGTTAGAAGATTTTGGCCGGTTCATCGGTTTCCCGGATTGGTGGGGGGCGGTGGATGGGGCGACGGTGTTGGGATCGTGGCGTCTGTTGCCGCGCAGTGGCGGCATTGTCGCATTCGAACTGCGGGATCCGGAATGGATCACGTCTGTGCGCTTCTTGAACACGGCAGACGCTATCGATTACTTCCTGTCGGACTATTTTGATGTGGCGGCATTATGGACGAACGCCGAATTTCCCGACGGCCTTGTAGAAGATACTGCCGTGGAGAATCAGCGCCGTGCGGAGTGGGAAGAATTTTGGCATTTTATCCAATTACTTGATGGAGAGCCCCATCCCTGGCAGGAGGATTATGAATCGATCGCGCAATTACGGGCGCGTCACGGGCAGTCCTAGCGGAAGTCTCCTTAGTTAAGGGACAAAATTGGCCTCAAAGGCACGCACTGCCTCAAATCGTTGTTTATATAACTAAATTTTGGTTCCGGACTGGTTATGTCCGAAAAAATATGTCTTATAAAGCGCAAAAATTGCAAAGGGCTTTTTGCCGTCCACCGCGAACTCCTGTTTATCAACCCATAGGACAGGAGGTTCATCAGTGGCAACCATTACCAAGCGCAAAGTCAAGGGGCACGTCTACTACTATCTGGTCGAAGGCAAACGGGTCGATGGGAAATCCCGACTCGTGAAGCAACAATACTTGGGGCGGACCGAGCGGGAGCGTTATTGACCGCTCGTGGTCAATAGCGCCCAGTTTCTGATTCTTCCCTGGGTACACGTGAAATATCTCGCCTCGGCCGTCTTGGCCCTCGCGGCCAAGCAACTCGTCCGGGACTGGGAGGCCCGTCACCACTTCCGCCCCGTGCTCCTCGAAACCTTTACCGATCCCCGCACCTTTGCGGGCACGTGCTATCGGGCGGCCAATTGGATTTATGTCGGGGACACCCAAGGACGGGGGAAGCTCGACCGTCACAACCAACGGGCGCTACCCGTCAAAACCATCTTTCTGTATCCCTTGGATCCGCAATTCCGCGAGAAACTGTGACGGCTCCACAAGGGATAACCGAATATGTACATAAGCAGATTCCTGCACGGGTTGATCCTGGCCAGGAGCCGATATTTACCCCAAAATAAAAATGTTGACATATCCGATAACATCTTTGCGGAATATCCTGTCTATTTAAATCTTTATTTGCCATTTTTTGACACGCGGAGTCTGGGATCTCATACCCCTTGGATAGGTTTTTAAGAAACTGGACAAAAAACGACGTAAAGCTACGAGAACAAAATCTACGAAGACTAGGACAAGCTCACGGCATGGCAAAGACCTAATCCCACCGCAATCAAGGTAATCCAACTGTTCATGACCTGACCCCCTCCCTGTTTCACTACCCCCTGTGCAGTTTCGCCCTGACGCGAGGCATTTGTTCCACGCTAGCCCAGTCGCGAACGTTCTCGGGCAGAAACGTACAGGGCAAAGCTGTTCCCTTGCTTTGGTATGATCTCAATTCCAATGGACGCCATCGCGTCGAGTACCCGGAGGCCAAGCATTGAGCCGTGGACTATCCCCGGGCCGGTGAGACGGTCCCATGACGATTGCCGCGAAATCGCATAAAATAATAACGATACCGACAGGGGGTGAGAGCACGCCATGATGGCAATGATGTGGGTAGGAACGGTGATTTGGTTGGGCATTTTAGTCGTGTTGGCGGTGGCGGTCTGGGTATGGTTTCATCATGTCCAAAGCTGGCGCCAGGCTCCAGATGATCCGCTAGCCATCTTGCAGTTGCGCCTAGCCCGCGGAGACATCTCCCTCGACGAATATCAAGAACTCCGTCGACACTTGGAAACGCGTTAGTCGGTCCGACCGGGGAGGCGTATGCACACCCGTGCCCCACCCCAGGGACTGTTCCCGATGGTCAGCGTGTGTTGCGCCACCGGAATGCCGGGCCCGCTATCGTCCACACAACATTCCACTCCCTCGGGCAAGCCACGCCACGTAATGGCAATTCGTCCCCCTTCCGGCGTGTGGCGCAAGGCGTTATCCACTATATTGGTCAACACCTGGTCCAGGCGATCCCGGTCTGCCTCCACCTCGACAGGCTCCCCCGTCCCGACCAGGGTCATCTGCTGAAGATCTGCCAGGGGTCCAAACTTCAACAAAACCTCCTCAATTTGTGCATCCAAACGATAGAGCGTCGGATGCAACGCAGCGGCGGAAGTTTGCATGGTCTCAATCAACAACAAATCATTCACCAGTCGGGTCAGGCGATGCACTTCCCGGAGGAGCGTGGCCCATCGTTCCGGCGTCGCACGCAACGCACCCGTCGCCAAACCCTCCAGGTTCGCCCGTAACACCGTCAGCGGCGTTTTCAATTCGTGCGCGACACTGGCCAGAAACATCTCCCGCTCGGATTGGGCCATCGCGAGCCTGCGGGCCATTTGATTCAAGGCATAGCTTAATTGCCCCCAAGGCCCGGTATCAGGGACCGGCAGCGGCTCCCAACGCCCTTCCTCCAACTGATTAATCCAGGCGACGATATCGAGCCAATCGCGCTCGAGGACCTGGTCCACGCG
>JAMCTO010000278.1:5059-6298 GCA_023381095.1 Bacillota bacterium | reverse complement strand
GTCGCATTGTCACCGTTTCATCGGTGGCGGGTATTCTTGGCAATGCCGGCCAGGCTAATTATGCCGCTGCGAAAGCCGGGGTGATAGGGTTTACCCGTTCCGTGGCGCGGGAAGTGGCATCTCGGCAGATTACTGTGAATGTAGTGGCACCCGGTATTATCGATACCGGTATGTCTCAACAGATGAAGCCAGATGCGTATGAACAATTGGTGCGCCAGATTCCCTTAGGGCACGCCGGGAAACCGGAGGATGTGGCGGATGCCGTGTGGTTCCTTGTTCAAGCTGACTACATTACGGGCCAGACGCTGATCGTAGATGGCGGACTTGTAATGGACTAATTTTGGAGGTGTATAAATCGTGGCAAACAAAGAACAGGTTTTTGATAAGGTGAAAGACATAATCGTGGATCAGTTGGGCGTTGATGAAGAGGAAGTGACATCGGAAGCTTCTTTTATTGATGACCTAGGAGCCGATTCTTTGGATATTGTTGAATTGATCATGGCTCTCGAAGAAGAGTTTGGTCTGGAAATACCGGATGACGAAGCTGAGAAAATCAGCACAGTCAGTGATGCCGTGGACTATATTCGGGAAAACGCCTAATTTACGGCCCTGGTTCCGAGGAGCGGATTCCTGGGTACTGGGGGAGGGAGCAAGGAATGGAGCGCGAACGTGTGGTGATTACGGGAATGGGAGTGATATCTCCTGTTGGATCCGGCCTCTCTGCCTTTTGGGATGGGTTAACCAGCGGACATAGTGCTGTCGGACCTATAACCCGATTCGATGTATCACAGTTCTCCACTCGCATTGCAGCTGAGGTGCATGATTTTGATCCGCTCAGGTATCTGGAGAAAAAAGAAGTGCGGCATATGGACCGTTTCGTACAATTAGCCATAGGAGCCGCACAAGAAGCATACAATGATGCCGGATTGGTTGAAATCGATCCGGCCCGAGCGGGGGTTGCGGTGGGGACTGGAATTGGGGGCATGGAAACCTTAACCGAACAGCATGAAACTTTGCTGACTAAAGGAGCCAGCCGGGTCAGTCCGTATTTCATCCCGAAAATGATTGGCAATATTGCCGGTGGGCAATTGGCTATACGGTTTAACTTTCAGGGTCCGAATGTCACATTGGTGACAGCCTGTGCGTCATCGGGAAGTGCTCTTGGGGATGCGTTCAGAGCCATTCAGTATCGCGAAGCCGACATCATGTTGGCCGGATCGATTTCAACCAATCCGGCAT
>JAMCTO010000278.1:0-5049 GCA_023381095.1 Bacillota bacterium | reverse complement strand
GATGTCTACACGCAATGATGATCCGCATCATGCCAGTAGACCTTTTGACCGGGACCGTGACGGATTTGTGATGGGTGAGGGCGCGGGATTCTTGGTTTTAGAATCCCTGAGCTTTGCTCAAAACCGACGAGCCCGGATTTATGCAGAACTCGTCGGTTATGGGCGATCGGCCGATGCGTATCATGTTGTAGAACCTCATCCTGAAGGACGGGGCGCGATCCAGTCGATGTATCGGGCGCTGGCGGATGCCGGCCTCGATCCTCATGAGGTGGATTATATCAATGCCCACGGTACTTCGACGATGAAAGGAGATTTGGCAGAAACTTTAGCCATAAAGAATGTGTTTGGGGATCACGCTTACCAATTGGCGGTATCATCGACGAAGTCCTCCACAGGTCACTTATTGGGCGCGGCCGGGGCAGTCGAAATGATTGCCTCTGTCATGGCCATTATGCGGCAGCAAGTTCCCCCCACGGTAAATCTGGATCATGCCAGTCCTGACTGTGATTTGAATTATGTGCCGAATCGGCCACAAAATCGCAGAGTGCGGGTCGTCATGTCCAATGCTTTTGGTTTTGGAGGGCAAAATGCGTCCCTGATTGCCCGGGAGTATATTCCATGAGTCGCAATGATTTGGAACAGTGGATAAATGATCAGAATCTTCTCAAACAAGCCTTAACACATTCATCGTACGCCAACGAAGGATTTCGTAGAGAGGCTCACAATGAACGACTGGAATTTTTGGGCGATTCCGTATTGCAACTCGTGGTGACTGAATGGCTCTACGCCCACAACAATCAATGGACTGAAGGTCAATTGAGCCAAGGAAGGGCAGCCATCGTGTGTGAAGCGACTTTGGCAGAGGCGGCTTATAATCTGCACGTGGGAGAGTTGTTAAGACTGGGTCGAGGAGAAGAACGCAGTGGTGGGCGTTCCAAACATTCTCTATTGGCCGATGCGATGGAAGCGATTATCGGAGCTATTTACTTGGACAGTGGTCTCGCACAGGCTCGCCGGTTTATTTTGGACGTATTAAACTTTGCTCTAATTAGTGTGGAGCAACGCGAAACCGGACGGGATCACAAGACCGCTTTGAACGAATGGTTACGACGACGGGGAGAAGAAGCCACTTATGAAGTCGTGGGATCTTATGGACCTGATCATGCGAAAAGCTTTGAGGTTGAGGTGTCGGTTGGAGGGGTTCCCGTAAGCCGCGCCATCGGTCATAGCAAAAAAGAAGCGGAACAGCAAAGCGCGCGACTCGCACTGAAGCAATTCATGGGCCAAATGGAATTAGGGCCACAGTCTTCTTCACCCTCACCTTCTGAGGAAGAGTGACGTTGGGCGCTGTCCCTAAAGAGAAAGACGACGAAAAATTGCTGTCGTCTTTCTTTTCTTTGGCTGGAAATGCAAGGGGCTTAGTTTGAACCGGACGGTGAGGAATTTGACGGCGATGGCTTAGACGATTGGCTGGTGGGTGAAGTCGTGACAGCACCGGCAGACGGTGACGTTGATGGGGATGTTGATGGCGACGACGATGGTGATGTCGACGGCGAAAAGGATGGTGATGTCGATGAGGATGAAGACGGAGACGAAGATGGTGACGGTTGGAAGTTTGGAGTGCACGTTTGTGTAGGCGCCCAGAATTTAGAGTCCCAAGGAATGGGCACGCCAGAGTGCCAATCCGATTCTTGGCGCAAGAACGGGGTCGTGACGTAAGGTCCGCAACCTGGTTGCCACCTCTCGTTCGGGTGGGATGCTACCACCTTTACCGGGTAATGGGAGTTGCCGATAGTTGTCGGTTGAGTTCCTTTAATAAACCAGGCGCCCTGTACATCTGAAGACGGAGCATAGCGACTGGCGATTTTTCCCGAGGTAATGCTGACGTTGGGCACGTAAACCATATTATTGGGACGAGGGAAATGTTCGACGGGAAGATGTTCCGCCTGATTAGTCTGTTGCATGATCTGCTTCCAAATGGGTCCTGCCGCGACATCTCCGTAGGCTGGGCCATTAGGGGTGGAGGGCTGAGGATATTCACCCTTGCGGTTACCTTCCCAGACTCCGACCATAAGTTGCGGGGTGTAGCCCATAAACCAAGCGTCGGCTTCACCGTTGTTGGTTCCTGTCTTACCGGCAGCAGGACGTCCGATACCCAGTTGATAACCCGTGGAATAGGATCCGGGTCCGATGGACGGAATCGCATTGGGATCCAAGACACGTTCCATCATCTTATCCATGATATAGGCCACTTGAGGACTAAACTCCGTGGTGCCGTGGGGCGTATCTTGGAAGACGACGGCCCCGTTGCCGTTAACAACCTTCGTCACCCAGATAGGGTTCATGCGCACACCATTATTGGGAAATGTGGAATAAGCCTGGGTCATTTGGTATACGTTGAAGCCTTGCGGCAACCCACCAATGGCTATTCCCAGTCCCGCATGCAAATCTGCTTGAGTCAATGGCAAGCCAAATTTATTTTTGGCAAAATTGTATCCGTAGTTTAAGCCGATGTCATGTAACAAGTGCACGGCGACATCGTTATCGGAAATGGCCAAGGCATCACGCAGGTCCATATAACCGCGATATACATGGTTGTCGTTATGCGGCCACCACTGCCCGTTGACCTTGAAAATGGGCACGTCCTGAAGAACGGACATTTGGGTGTAGCCTTTGGCGATAGCCGGTGTATACTCCAATAACGGTTTTATGGACGATCCTGTCGATCGCTTCACATTCGTATTGGTAGCGAAATCCTCCTGAAACGGTTGGCTGAATTTTCTTCCGCCGATAGCGGCTAAGATATAGCCGTTGTGAGGATCTTCGACGACGGCCGCGGCCTGGTATGTGGGATTCGGTGAGTGAGAGACGCCGAAATTGTAATTCATATTGCTGTCAACGGCGTTTTGGGCAATGTTATAAATCTTGGGATCCAAGGCTGTGTAAATTTTTAATCCGCCGTCAAAAATTTGAGTTCCCGTAAATCCTTTCTGATAGAGCACCCGAATCACATGGTCTACATACCAAGGATAGGGATACATCTGGCTATTGGCGGCGTCGACAGCTACGGGATGCAAATTTAGCGGCGCCTTATATGCGGCTTGGGCTTGAGCTTTGCTAATGTAGCCGTATTTAGCCATAGCCCCGAGAACCAAGAGCTGGCGCTGTTTCGCCAATTTAAAGTTTACCAAGGGGTCGTAAAGAGAAGGTGCCTGCGGCAAGCCCGCCAACATGGCAGATTGGGGCAGGGTGAGCTGAGAGGGCTTTTCATTAAAGTATGCTTTGGCTGCCGAATACACTCCGCTGGCTCCATCGCCTAAATAGACCTGATTCAGGTACATATCCAGGATTTGTTGCTTGGAATAGGTGTGTGCCAGTTCCAAGCCGATGAGAAATTCCCGGGCTTTTCGGACCATGGTCTTTTGTTCGCTCAAATACATGTCTTTGGCCAATTGTTCGGTTATCGTACTGGCTCCCTGGACCGGGGCCAGGTGAACAATGTCCACAAGAGCCGCCCTAATAATAGCAGTAAGATCAAATCCGGGGTTGGTATAGAAACTGTGATCTTCAATGGCAACGATGGCATGTTGCATATTGGGCGAGATTTGCGAGATCGGCACATCAACACGATTAGTGGTTCCGTGAAGCCTGGCTACGGGTTGACCAAAACGGTCATAAATCACCGAATCTTGACCTTGTGATTGGGCAGACACAATAGACTGGATAGGCGGCAACGACCGAAAAGCCTTATAGGCAACATAACCGCTGTATCCAAACCCGCTGACCAAGAAGCCAGTCACTCCTAAAAGAATGACCCGGCCCCACCGTATTTTTCGTCGTCCTGTAGCGGTTTTTTTCTTATCGCTGCTGCTTTTGTTCTTTGCTGTGCCGGACGAGGACGTCGTATTCGGAATCCCTAACTTGCGGCGCTTTTTTGCAGAACCAGGCAATTTTCGTCCGCAAAATCGACAAAACGCCGAACCGGCCGCATTCTCCTGTCCACATTTTGGGCAACGCACGCTATTGTGTCATCTCCTTCGTTGCAACTTATTCCGATACGTCTGGGGGATCTGTGCGATTCGTCGATCCTTTGGTGTATATTGCGCCAAGACCAAGAACAATTGCAAAACCGATCCACGAGAATCCGTTGTGATGTCCCAAAAGGCTCCATAAAAATCCGACAAGAGCAAATGCGAAACTTGCACCCATGAGCACTTGGGATACGGACCATCGGGAAGTCCGGCGTTTTAGCCACTCAAACCGTATTATGCCAAAAATCGACCCAATGTAACGCCGGATTCCCGATAGGTTTAGTTTTTCGGTCCAGTTCGTTCTCCCTCTAGTGGATTGCTCTCTTGCGGGTTGAACCACTGCAGCTCCTTCGGGAGAAGGATTAGCCGAAGCGGTATCAAGCAGCAAGTTGTGACCACAACTGGGACAAAATACACTGTCAACCGGAATTTGATCGCCACAATGACGACAATACACCATCTCATCCCTCGCCTTTATTGTCCTCTATCAACGCTACTATAACATGTCACTTGCGTCGAAAGGAATTTAGGGCAATAAACCCCCGTGCGCTGAGCTCGGAACTTGCAGACCATTGTAACATAAGACTGGTTACTTGACCCTGGCGCAGATTGGAGATGGTGGAGCGACGTGGTAATTTTCCGTTTTGGGTGTTGATTTAAAACAAATTGCGAAGAATCTGCACAATGCGGTATTTTTCAGAGTCGGCACTGGCTGGTTCATAGGTATCAGGGTGGATGTAACAGATATTGGACCCCGATGCAATGCGAAGCAAAACAGTAGGTAATTTATTCGACCCGACTAAAACCCACTTTGCCGGGTCATTGTCCTGTAAAGGACTTAAAAGCAGCAGATCCCCGCTTTGAACAGGCCCTTGCTCCGGCCCGTGATAACGCCAGGCCATGCGACCCAAAACATTGGCAGCAAGGCTTCCCGAAAGAGTTTCCTTGGTCACAATGGGCTTGCCGTCTTGACCGAAGCCATCCACCACAGGCAAGCGTCCGTAATGAGCGGCATTTT
>JAMCTO010000277.1 GCA_023381095.1 Bacillota bacterium | reverse complement strand
AGACGTTCGCGATTAATCGTGATCCCCAATCCGGGACCGTTGGGGACAAGATAAGCCCCTTGGTCGATCTTCAGGGGTGTCTCCAACAATTGATTCGCCAGTAACAGACCCGGATCTGGGTCGCACTCCATCAAATAGAATTGCGGCAACGCGGCAGCGAGTTGTAGCGCTGCTGCCACATAAATTCCCAACCCGACACCAACATGCGGGGCAACGGGTATACCAAATAACTTGGCCATTTGAACGATATCTTTAGAACCCGTGAGCCCACATCGTCCGATGTCTGGTTGCAATACGCCGACCATCCCTGTGGCAAGCAATCGATAATGTTGGTGCACAGAACGAAATTCTTCCCCTACCGCAAGAGGAATAGCGACATTTTTTCCGACTTTCATAAGTGCCTCCTCATTTTCGGTAGGCACAGGAGCTTCCAAAAACCCCACTTGCAACTCTTCCAGGGCATGCCCTAATCGGATTGCTTCTGCCGCAGTATAACGCCAATGCGCATCCACGTATATTCCTATTCCGGTTCCTACGGCTTTACGCATCGTCTGAACCTCATTTACATCCTCCGATACGCCATAACCCAAAGCCAGTTTGAAATGGCGAAAACCCTGCGTCTCCATGAGAGCGCAGGCACGTTCGGTGCGGCGTGACGCTGTGCTCCCTGGAACACCCGACACATACGCTTCCAACCGCGTTCGTCGTATGCCTCCCAATAAGGTGGCAATAGGAACATTGAGGGCATGCCCCACAATATCCCACAAAGCAATATCCACTGCAGCGACCGCATCCCGAAACACCCCCGTGAAGTGCCCCCGGGTCGCCATGCTCCGTCCCAAATTATCCCAAATCACTTCGCGATCCAAAGGATCCTGTCCCACGATTTGAGGAATTACCACCTCTTGTAAGAGCGAAGCCGTGGCGATTGCGCCTACCGGAGATTGCGCTTCCCCCCAACCCGAAATTCCCTGGTCCGTAACGACTTCCACCACCACTGACTCCAAATCGCCAGCGTACAAACACCCATTTTCTGGTCGCACAAAATACCGACTTTTAGGAAGAAAGGACGGAGGGTTCGTAGTGCTTTGACCCCCCTCGGTCATTTCGGGCCAGGGTATACGTATTATCCAAATTCTTACATCTGTTATCTTCATATGTTTTCCCTCCTGCTCACCATTCAGCTATCGACCCATCCTCGTGCACCCATTCGGGTGGATCCCACGGTTTGGCTCTTTCTTGCTGCCGTACCCAGTGTTCATCAATTTCAATGCCTAATCCAGGTTTGCGGGGTCGCTCGATATAGCCGTTTTGGATCTGAAATGGCCGTCTCAAAATGTTGTCCCCAAGACTCTCCCCAAGTTCTTGACATAAAAAATTCGGGGTGCAGAAATCCGTCTGCAGGCTTGCAGCCAACGCGATTGGACTGACGGCGCAATGAGGTGCCAACTGCGTGTCTTCAAGTTCGGCCATCGCGGCAATTTTGCGCACTTCCCATAGCCCCCCCGCATGCGCCACATCGGGTTGTACAATGTCTACAAGACGATGTTGGATAACCGCTTGAAAATCCCATCGCGTGTAGAGTCGTTCTCCAATAGCCAAAGGACACCCCACACTGTCGCGAATCTGTTGCAGTGCTGTAGGCATATTTGGGAGCACTGGTTCTTCAATGAAATAGGGTCGCATGGACTCAAGTTCACGACACAATATGCGGGCCACCGCTGGGGGCAGTCGGCCGTGAATATCCACTGCCACTTCGCTGCCCTCTCCCATTGCATGATGCACACACTGATACCTTTCCAATTGCCAATCAACGTACGCGCCGATTCCCATAGTGGGTATCAGAGGTTCCACAGGCATTTTTACAATATGACAACCCATGGCGCGTGCTTTTTGTGATTCATGACGAAGAGTCTCCAACGTTTTCCCCTCAACATGTCCATAAACCAATACACGATCGCGCACAGATCCGCCCATCAAGTCGTAAATTGGCACCCCGAGTGCCCGTGCTTTAATATCCCACATGGCCATTTCCACTGCGGAAATCGCACTAGAGAGCACTGGACCGAATCGGTAAAACGGTCGTCGCAGCATGCGTTGAAATTGCGCTTCGATACGTCGAGGATCCGAACCTACAATCATACGCATTAGTTCGTCTACTGCCGTTCGCACGGTCGCCGCACGTCCTTCTAGAATGGCCTCGCTCCATCCCACAACCCCATCGTCAGTTTCCATTCGTAACAGTTGCCAACGAGGGCCCACGGGAAACATTTCAATCCGCGCAATTTTCATGGTGCGAACTGACCACTCCCTCCAAAATAGGTCGCCACGATAGTCATTAAAAACAATAGCACAGAGGCCGCCGACGCCAGCCCAATATCACCAGCGACAATTCCGTTGGAATAGATCCATAAGGTCAAGACCTGGGTTGTTTGGTAAACCCCAACTCCTGTGACCACATAGATTTCGCTGAACCCGCTAAAGGTTTGCGACAGCACTATGAGCGTTACTACTCCAATGCTCGGCAAGGTCAAGGGCAAGATGATCCGAAAAAATCTCTGCACGGGACTCGCACCATCAACCAGAGCAGCTTCCAACACGTCTGTCCCCATATTTGCTAGACCTGCCAGGTAGAATAACGCCAAAAATCCCGCTTGTTGCCACAAGAGCAGAGCACCAAGAACAAAAAAAATGTCATGAGGATTATTCAACCAAATCGGTTCGGTAATGCCCAACATACTAAATAGTTTAGCAATAGGACCTTGATTGGGCGTCAACAGATAAATCCAAATTGGTCCCTCCATCGCCCAAGAAAAAATGCCCGGAAGAAAGTAGACCGCCCGCCACAGCGCCTTGCCAGGAGCGCCCTGCAACGCAAGTGCAAGTAATAGCGGCGGAAAGGCCGTCATTACTGTCCCCACTACGATCCAAATCAATGTCGCTATGAAGGAGTGAATAAATCCCGGATTGTTTAACAAGGCCCGATAATTCTCGAATCCGACCCAGTGTCGCTGATTAAAGAGCCCCAATTGCTGGAAACTATTTAGGAACAACGAGACGATTAAATACCACTTAAATACGATAAACACCACAATGGCAGGACTAGCCAATATCCATCCGATCACTACGCGCCGCGGAATTTTTAGATGGACCCCGTGGGTCCTTACCTTTGTCAGACGGTTCGCGACATCACGCATGGCGAGCATCCCCGGATGGAGCCATCCTATGCCATGAATACTGCGGCACAAAACCGATCATGTCGTATGCCCGTTGGGTGGTGATAAAGCTAGTTCCCCCGGTCCACGGGACGCCTTGATAGAATCGTTGGTAGAGCGTTTCAATAGATTCATCGGCTAAGATATCTGGGCCATTGATAGCCAAAATATGGTGACTTCCCGCAGATCCGGGGCACCGGAGACAACGATTAATCGCTTCCACCACATCGTCGAGCCAGACGTAGGCAAATAAAATTTCTTTCCCACGCTCTGGATTTTGCATGCGCGGTAACCCTTCTAACATCCAATTTGTCTCACTCAACACCAGGGTTAGTCTCAAGGAATACGCGAACAACGACGTGGTTTTGCAAACCTCGTTCACCATGACTTCTCCCACCATTTTTGACAGGGCATACGCATTTTGCGGACTGTTGGGAGATGATTCCGTCAATGGCAGCCGCTGAGGAATAAAATTCGTTGTGGCCCCCAACCCCCAAATAGTTGCAGAGCTTGCTGACACCAGCCGTGGGATTTTTAAATCGGTTGCAATTTTCAATACGTTAAATAAACCTAAGGTGTTATTGGAAAACACTGTA
>JAMCTO010000276.1 GCA_023381095.1 Bacillota bacterium | reverse complement strand
TGTGGTGCCGGGGTGCGAAACTCAAGGTGTTAATTACCCTAAATTTTAACGTTAAGACCTGGCCGCATCCTCTCTCTTAATAGAGCCCAAGACTAGACCTAAAAGCCCAATATCCATGTGCACTTTAGTTAGATAATAGCTTCTCTCCCCGTCAGGACGCTAATGAACACTGTGTATGAACATATTCGTACCCGACATAAGCAGTGTTAAGCGCCTTGTCACATTGAACGATTGAGATGATCCAACACTTTAGTGATCTCGTTGTCCCCGGACGATTGGCCTCTTGCTCGCAGTCTTGATCTTACCGCCGATCATCATGCCCGGCTCCTGGTCGGGCATGACTTTTTCTGACCCTGGGAACGCTGATGTTCTTGTTGTGGAGGTGATGGGTTTGACACACCAGCTCGCTGGAATGCGGTTTGAGACTGCTTTGGGCAACATGACCGTCACGGAAACCCTGTTGGACTTTGACGGGCCGCACCTTCTGTCGTGCCATGACGCCGCAGGGCATCGCTATGTTGCCCATTGGGTGCAAGAATTGGCGGATCGGGATCGGTGGTTTCTGGTCCCGGTGAGTCCGGAGCGATTGGTAGCCATTCGAATAGGTGAAATAGATCTCCGCACATCCGTCAGCCGGCCGGAATCCGGATGGCTTTGGGACATTACGGTGCTGCATGATGGCCGGCAAGGTCATGCTGCTCAGCGTGCTGCCGATTCTGTGGATGAATGTGAACTCCCGGGCCCGAATGCCCGGTTGCAGTTACGCGGTGATCCGCCTTCCTGAGTCCATTCAGATTTTGGCGTCCTGTTATTGTAATGGCCCGGCTTCTCGCCGGGCTTGGTGAATTGTCCGCCTTTTTGCCCTGTTCCGCCTATTCTCATACAGGAGGTTATTCCTTTGGCACACGACTCGTGGGCTTCGGCCTCCCCCGCGCAACCTTGGATCCTCCATATGCTCCACTGGAGCACCGATGCACTCTATGGATTGGGTCTTCTCGGTATTTTGGGCGTGGCCGCGCACATTGTCTGGCTGTTAATCCGCTTGCTGGGACATTCGGTCTCCTATGCTACGCTCCTCACCGCGCTCGATCCTCTCATGCTGCTGCTCATGCTGGCGGAACTCCTTCACATTATGACCCTGGCCATTCACACCCACCACTTGCCACTTAAACCCGTCCTCGCGCTCATTTGGCTGGCCTTTGTCCGGCATGGAGTTGTGCTGGCCACCACAGCTTCGCCCTTAGCCACCGCGAATGCCGCCGCGACGTTCGGCGGAGTGGTGCTTTTCACGGTTCTCTTGGCTTGGTTGCACGTGACCAATGCAGATTGACGATTATTACGTTTCTGCGCTCAATTGACTCTCATATAATGCCATGACAGATATTGGATCATAAAATGAGCCGCGTCTCTCCAAACTTATGTCGAATCATGTCAGCGACAAATCTGTAAAAATGGCTCGTCTCTTCTTGCGCGTATCAGGCTACAGGAAGGATAATAACCAATGAACTATTTCTCACAAATCAACCTGAAGGGGGGATATAGTTACAATGAAAACTCATTGTAACTCATATACTCAGTCAATTCTCCGCAGTTAAAAGAATCCATGGAGAAGTGACATTTCTTTTATCGTGCCGAGTTGTTAACCATAGAGATCGCCAAAGTGTTGCACGTTTCCAAGAAAAGGGTCTGGACTCGATTGTACCAGGCTCGACAGCGATTCTTTATGATAGGGAGGAGGATCACCATGTCAACCAAGGATGAGATGCGCGACCGCCTTGACGGTCACCCTGGGATACAATCTGCACGCTCTCACAAACGATGGAGCCGGACCGCGTGGTGGTCGGTTATTGGTGTCGCCGTGGCCGCCGTTGCGATCCTGAGTGTAAGTAACCTCCATCAGAATGCAGGATTACCCGGCGGATCCAGACCGTCTATCACCAACGTGCGGGCGAATCTCAAGATGGCGACAACCCTGCGTCACGGCACACCCTTGATTTTCAAGGTCGGCCCCTTTCGGGTGATAGCATTTCGTTCCTTGGCTGGACCGCATCCGAACGAAATCCTACGTGCGTGGTATCCCGGCAACCCTGGACCTGGCATGGAACTGTCTGTAGCATGGGGTCAATATGGCTTCTTTTCGGGCCCGGCGAGTTTGAATCAGCTCAGCCACGGCGATAAATCAAGTTTTAGCCTGCCGCTCAATACTCTTCCCCAACCGTCCGTGCCTGTGCGAGCGAAATGGACTCAACACCCCCCAGGGCATCAACAGATGGCTACAGTCTCGCTCGGTCAAGCACGTGCACTCCAGGTGACGCATCATCTACGCTTGACAAGCATCACCACACAGGGCTGGTCTGCGTCGTATCAACGCGAAACATTCACTGGACATGGCATCAATCAACCGTACGGGGAACTCACGGTCACACGAAAAAACGGCACGATGCCTCCAAGTCTTCAATATGAACTCGTGTTGGCACCGGGTCTTGAGAACATCAAAATGGGAAACTTTGCCCAAAACACTAAATCCAGTGCCTGGGCCGAGCAAAACCTCGCATGGACCGGAATGCCCCAGAATCCGCACTTAATTTTGAATTGGAACGGGCATCGCATATCCCTTCCACTTCATACGACTCACTAAAACGAGTCGGACCATCCATCGCACTCCGACCCGGGCTATGTGCCCTAAAGTCCCATGGGCACAACAGGCAATGGTGGGGCGCGTCCATTTACTGGCCATGTCGCGGACGGCGTGAGCCCTCATGCTCTAATACGCCCATAGTGGGATCTGTCACATGACTCGGTGGCCAGTTGTTTCCGGGTCACCTTGAATGCACAATAAATACGTGCGGCGAAACCACTCTCCGGCCATGTGACCTGCCCTAACCGTTGTGGTGAATCTTCACACCGTGAATCATGAGTCTCTGATTTTTACTAAAACATCCTTCAGCCCACTTTCGCGGATTCGAGGGATGAGACGTCCATTACGTGTAACTGACAAGGAACCATTCATATCGTTCTTAATGGTAGCGTGGTGGCATTGAGCCATACAGCGCCTCAGCGTGCAGTCCTCGCATTTCACCGTGGATTGGCCATCAGTCCATTCCGCGCGGATTATTAATCATTGCTGATGCTCTGTGACTCCGAGTTCTCGGGAATCTCTGGACTAGCCAACAAGCAGCAAAAAGCCACTGAAGCAACACGCGACAATCAAGGCTGAAAAACTACCTAGAGAGGTGTATAGCATGAAACATACTGTTAAAATTGCTATCGCTATCGCATCACTAACCTTCGCATCAATGCCAAGCCTACCAGCTTTAGCGGCCGTGCATTCCAGCTCAGCTCCTAAAGTCGTCTTTCAGCAAGCCCCTATCACCAATCCGGCCACACTGTTTTACGACGCCAAGCATGGTATTTCGGCCGTCGCCCATAGTTCCTTTCATCTCAGCGCGGAGATGATTAATCAACGAGGGCAAAATGTGTCCCGGCAATTTGGCGTGCAGACATTCTCGACGACACAAATCTTAAAAAAGGTATGGTTGTCGAATGGCATTAAGCAAGCGTATGTCACCACAGGGTTTGCTGTTGCCAACACAGGGTTTTATCCCTCGAAGAAATCGTTTAGGTACAAGGACCAGG
>JAMCTO010000275.1 GCA_023381095.1 Bacillota bacterium | reverse complement strand
TCATTTTTTGCCGCGCGCCAATGGCGTTTAGGAACCCTAGGACTCTTGATGGGGTTTATTTTGTACGCGGTCGTGATTCGAGTTCCCACGCATCTAACCCAATATTGGATTTCTTTGGCGATTGCTGCCGCGTTAATTCAAGCTATTCCGTCAGCAGCGGTGCCTTTGGCCAAAGACTGGGCGGAGGCGCTGGTGACCGGGGAATCGTCGAACTCGGTCTCAAAACGACTGAAGCAAATTGGCAGTGTCATGGGTGAAATGGCGCGTGCTTTCCGCATTGACGAAGAGTCAGCGCCTCCTGAGCCAAACCTGGTGGAAACAGTCGTAGGCACTGTTTGTAAAAAGTGTTCTTTATATCGGTCATGTTGGGAAGATGACTTTTATCGCTCTTATCGTGGTGTACTGGATCTAACGGCCCGTGGAGAGAAAGAACTTTTAACGGCAGCCCATTTGGAAGGCGACCTTAAACGCCGTTGTATAAAGCCGGATGCTTTGGCTCATGCTGCCAATTTGGCGGTTAACAAAGAACGGGATCGGGTGCGTCTTGCCTTGCGGGTGAGAGAAAGCCGGGCGTTGGCTGAGTTGCAACTGAGCGGGCTTGCAGAGCTCATTGAGGACATGGCGGAAGATCCAGCGACTCAAGATCGACGTCGGCAAAAAATGAGAACTATACTTCATCTAGATTATGGGGCGGGCATTGCCAAGCGGCCACGTAGGGGTGGCGTAGTGACCGGCGACGCAGATTTGGTATGCAAACTCAACGAGACCCAAGTAGTATTTGGATTGTCTGATGGAATGGGTGTAGGGCCGCGGGCCGCATGGGAGAGTGGGACGGCCATGTCGTTGCTGGAGCAATTGTTGATAGCAGGCTTTACCCAAGCACGTGCGGTTCGAGCGGTGAATACCACGTTGTTGTTGCGCTCCGTGGATGACCATTTTGCCACCTTGGATCTTCTGCTATTGGATTGTTCAGCCCGCGGCGCGGAATTTGTGAAGGTTGCCGCGGCGCCTACCTTTCTAAAACGCGGATCGCGGGTAGAAATTATTCAGGGACACAGTTTGCCGGTCGGTATCATTCAAGAGGTCCAGATCGAGCCACTGTACCGCATTTTGGAATCCGGCGATTTGATTGTGATGGTGACCGATGGCGTGCTGGAACGTGAACCGTTGCCGATCAGCGAAGAGAGATTGCGTCAATTTTTAGTAGAAGTTTCGATTGTAGATTGCCAAGTTTTGGCGGAAACTATTTTAAGCTACATGTTAGGTGGAACTGACGATGGCCGCGATGATGCGTCGGTGATGGTCATCCAGATATTTGAGCATGGCAAAACACGTACTGCTACAAGGGCCACCAAGCCAGGAGAGTGGCAGCGGATCACCCCCCAACCTATACGTTCCAAACCCAAAACCCGAAAGTTTTTGGTAAACTACACGGGAAGAAAATATTAATGGGGCGGTAGGACCTATGGGGCAAGATCCTCTCGAAGAAAAATTCTTGACGGCTATTCAGAGGCTTTGGCCACCGGGTGTGCCCTTAGTGGTGGCTGTTAGCGGCGGCTCCGACTCCATGGCTTTGCTGACGTTGCTGATGGCGACCTTAGCTCAATGGCCCTCGTTTATCCATCCCATTCATATTAATCACGGGCTTCGCGAACAGTCGACCGCCGATGCCAATTGGGTAGTATCCTACGTAGGCCAGAATTGGGGACTTTCTGTGACCGTAAAGGAAGTGGACGCCACCCCTAAGACTTCCCATGAATCCATTGAAATGGCGGCACGCCGTGCCCGCTATCAAGCATTGCATCAATATGCCGAGGAATTTGGCCGCAATACCCGGATCGTAGTGGCACACCAGTCAGATGACCAAGCGGAGACTATTTTAATGCACATTTTGGTGGGGACCGGCATCGAAGGATTAAGCGGCATGAAACCGGTTCACGGTCAGGTGATGCGGCCGTTGCTGGAGTTTAGCCGCGAGGAATTGCGCCAATATCTCAGGGCAAATCGCATCTCCTGGCGGGAAGACGAAACCAATTCCGATGTGAAGTGGGTTCGAAGTCGGATTCGCCACCGGGTGATGCCGTTTTTGACCCAAGAAGTCAACCCTAAACTGTCGTATGCTCTGATACGGCTGGGACAACAGGCCAGCGAGCTATCAAAATGGATAGACAACGTCGTGAATCAATTTGCCAGCGAGCACCACATTGATCTTTCGCACCCTGCAGTCAGTATCCCGGTCACGGGGTTGCCGCGGCCGGTCATCGCGGCAATGCTGTCCCGATACGGGATTGCCCAGGGACTACGGCTGTCGGCGCAGCAAATTAACGCTGCCCTGGCAGGGGATACGACATGGCCTAAAGGATTTCGGGTTATTCATGGTGAGGGTGCGCTTCATCTCATGGCTCCCAAACCAATGGAGCCAGTCTTTCCCGATTGCGTACCAGTGGAGTTGCCGGAAAGAGGGCGTTTTCCCTGGCAGGGGGGATATCTTGAGATTGACACCGAAACATGGCCTTTTGGGGAACAAGAACGATACACTGCAGCGATCGACCGTGCCAAGTGGCCCCGTTTGGCCATCCGCTGTTGGCAACCAGGGGATAGCATTCGACCTTTGGGAATGCACGGCACCAAAAAATTGCAAGATGTATTTTCCGACTGTAAAATTTCTCGGCACTTGCGCCATCGCTGGCCGCTGGTGATTGGGAGCACTGAAGGGAAATTTCGGGTGTTGTCAGTAGTTGGACTCGTCATCGATGAGGAAGCAAAAGCATCGCCAGGGGCGCTGGTTCATGGTATCTCTTGGCATCCTGATATAGAAGACGAGTAGAGCAAAATCAGATCCTAGAAAATAATGTGATATAATGACAAAAGCCATTATGGGTCTATTGGAAAGGAGGCTCTTCCGTGACAAATCGCTGGGTCCGTGGAGCCCTAACCATTATTTTATCGATCCTCTTCATTGTAACACTGTGGGAACTGACGACCAGTCAAACCAGTCCGGTTCCCCAAGAATCGTATAGCCAGATGTTGAAATTGGCGCAGTCCGGCCAATTATCAACGGCACGGCTCGATTCGCAAAATCATGTGGCGTATGCCACCACCACAAACGGCAAAAAATTTGAGACAACCTATGCCACTGAGGGCACGGCCACACTGGCTAACCAACTGGTGAAAGATAAAGTGGTAGTGACCATAATGCCTCCCGCCACTACTTCGTTTTGGTTAAGTTTGCTCGGCGACATTTTACCGTTCTTGATTATCGTATTCATGCTGTATTTGTTCTTAAATCAGTCACAAGGTGGCGGCAGCCGCGTCATGCAGTTTGGGCGCTCGCGTGCCCGTTTGCATACGGATGATCGTCGGCGGGTAACATTTGAGGATGTTGCTGGAGTGGATGAAGAAAAGCAAGAGTTGGCAGAGGTTGTGGATTTTTTACGATATCCTAAAAAATATTTAGAATTGGGTGCACGGATTCCCAAAGGGGTGTTGCTGTCTGGGGCCCCGGGGACTGGAAAAACATTGTTGGCACGGGCTGTGGCCGGAGAAGCGGGGGTGCCTTTCTTCTCCGACAGCGGCTCTGATTTTGTGGAAATGTTTGTCGGCGTGGGCGCTTCTCGTGTTCGCGATTTGTTCGATCAGGCTAAGAAAAATGCTCCTTGCATCGTGTTTATCGATGAAATCGATGCTGTGGGCAGAATGCGGGGGGCGGGTTACGGTGGCGGGCATGATGAGCGGGAGCAAACCTTAAACCAGCTGTTAGTGGAAATGGACGGGTTTGGCATTAATGAGGGCATCATTATCATTGCCGCCACAAACCGGCCGGACGTCTTAGATCCGGCATTGTTGCGCCCAGGTCGGTTCGACCGGCAAATCATCGTGCATCATCCCGATGTTAAGGGGCGCGAGGCCATATTAAAGGTGCATACCCGGGGGAAGCCGCTGGCTGAGGATGTCGACTTGGCTACAGTGGCCAAAAGAACCCCAGGCTATACGGGTGCAGATCTAGCCAATCTTTGTAATGAGGCTGCGTTGTTGGCGGCAAGAAATCGCGAGAGAAAGATTCGTTTTTGGCATTTTGAGGAAGCTGCTGAACGGGTTATGGCTGGGCCACAGAAGAAAACTCGCGTCATCAGTGAGAAAGAGAAAAAGGCTGTGGCGTTCCATGAATCTGGGCACACACTGGTCGGCATGTTGGTACCGCATGGGGACCCGGTGCATAAGGTGACCATTATCCCTCGCGGCATGGCAATGGGGTATACACTGCCGCTGCCGGCCGAAGATCGTTACCTGGTCACGAAATCCCAAATATTAGATCAAGTGGCCATGGCCTTGGGTGGCCGCGCCGCAGAGGATTTGGTTTTTGGCGAAATTTCCACTGGGGCGCAAAATGATTTAGAAAAATCAACCGCATTAGTGCGGCAGATGATTACTGAGTATGGGATGTCCGATGAACTAGGCCCGATGACTTATGGTCAAAAGCAGGATCAAGTATTTCTTGGCCGGGATATTACGCGAGAACGGGACTATGGGGAAGAGGTCGCTTCCGCCATTGACCGGGAGGTTCGCCAAATTGTCGCGGAGCAATATCAACGGGCTAAAGAGCTATTAAGCGCACATCGGGCCACGCTCAACCGATTAGCGGTGACATTGATGGAAAAAGAAACGCTGTTGTCCGAAGAGCTGTTGAATATTGTTAAAGGCGAGGCAGCGGCCATTTCCTAAATTAACCCCAAAGCGGTCCGGGAGTAGTCTAGCCGTTTTGGGGTTATGATCTGATTAAGGCAAGACTAGTCAAAGGAGTGGATTATGTGCAGCACCCAATCGAAACCGAGACCGGTTTTGTGGGTCACTTCCATGATGGGCTGGGATGGTATGTATATCCTACCCATCGATTTAAAACCATAACGCTGCAGGCGTTTTGGATTAATGATATGGATCCGGCGACGGTATCGTTTGGTGCGTTGTTGCCCCATATTTTAAAGCGAGGGACAGTGTCATGGCCCAATTTCACGGCAATTCAACAACAGTTGGAATCTCTCTACGGGGCAACGTTCCGGGCGGACGTGGGCAAAATTGGCGACAAACAGCTGATTTCCGTATCTCTGGAGATTATTCATGGACAATATCTTCCGGGGAAGCCTGACACCTTGAAGGCCGGTCTGGAGTTCTTAAACGAAGTAATTAATCGGCCCAGGCTTGACTCAGACGGCGCATTCGAAAGGGAATTTGTCACCCAGGAAAAAGAGTTATTAACACGGCAAATTCATGCCCTGATTAACGATAAGGGGCAATATGCTTTGTACCGTCTCATTGAAACCATGGCCAAAGGCCGTCCCTTTGGCCTTAGAAAACTAGGTCGGGTAGAGGATTTGGCCAAGGTAACCCCAGACGCACTCTATGGATATTACCAAACCGTGCACCGCACTAGTCCATTTGTGTTGATTGCAGTGGGTGATCTAGACCCCGATGTCATTGCTTCCTATGTTACTGCCAACTGGAATGGTTCCCGGCGCGAACTGGTCAAAACTCAACCCTATACACCACTTAATCGCGACTACGAAGTCATTGAAAGACAACCGGTGCAACAAGGAAAAATTAATTTAGGCTACTCGACTCGACGTACGTTTGCCAGCACCGAGTATCCAGCATTAATGATGTACGCAGGAATTTTGGGAGGGTTTGCCCATTCCAAGCTGTTTGTCAACGTGCGGGAAAAAGCGAGTTTGGCGTATTATGCTTATGCGAGGTTGGACGCTGCGCTGGCTCTGATGGTTATTGGGGCAGGAATTGAATTTGACGACTATCCAGCGGTGAAACGAATAATTGGTGAACAGTTGGAGGCTATGCGTCGGGGAGATATTGACGATCAGGAGATGCACTTCACAGTGCAAGCGTTTCACAATGACATTCTCTCAGAAGAGGACGTCCCTACGCAATTAATTGGGAGACAAATGGAGAAACTGGTTTTGGGCGGAGGGCTATCTGGAGAAGCAATGATTCAGGCACTAGAGTCTGTCACCGTCCCGGAAATTCAACGAGTGGCCGAGGACATCACGCTGGACACGATTTACTTTCTGACGACGGATCATTCGGCGACCGGGGGAGATGAAGCACAAGGTGAATGAAATTACCAATGAAGTGATTGGGGAGTCCATATATCTTAATCAATTGTCTTCGGGACTGACGGTGGCGGTGGCGCGGCGGCCTGGTTTTAAGAAAGTGTTTGCCACCTTTGCTACCCATTATGGTTCCATTGACAACACCTTTGTGATACCCGGCACTGAGGAACCTGTGACGGTACCCGATGGAATTGCCCATTTCTTGGAACATAAAATGTTCGAAAAAGAAGGAGGGGGAGATGTTTTCAACGATTTTGCCGCATTGGGAGCATCTTCTAACGCTTATACTGATTACACTTCGACCACGTTCTTGTTTTCTTCTACTGGCCGGGTGGCCGAAAATTTAGAAATTCTGTTGGATTTTGTACAACGCCCATACTTTACTGAGGCTAACGTAGACAAGGAAAAGGGCATTATTGAACAAGAAATCCGGATGTACCTCGACATGCCACAAGACCGCCTGCATTCCAATTTAATGGGCGCCCTATATCAGAATCACCCGGTACGGTTGGACATCGCAGGCTCTGTGGAATCGATTCGCACCATTACTCCGGAGTTGTTATACCAGTGCTATCAAACCTTTTATCATCCTAGTAACATGGTGGTACTAGTGGTAGGGGATGTCGACCCTGAAAGCATTTGGCGACAGGTGGAACGTAATCAAGATCGCAAGGGATTTACCCTGCAGTCACCCATTGCCCGCATTTTTCCCTCGGAACCCCCAGCAGTGCGTGTTCCCCGGGTAGAGCAAAGGATGCCGGTGTCAGCACCGTTGTTTATGATAGGGTACAAAGATACGCAGATTTCCGGTACCGGAGATGCATTGCTGCGCCGAGAAGTAGCTATTAGCTTAATGTGGCAGATGCTATTGGGCAAGGGTAGTCCGCTGTATGCGGAATTATACCAAGCTGGGCTGATTAATGAACGATTTCATGCCCGGTACAGCGGCGGCACAACGTTTGGGGTGAGTGCTATCGGGGGTGAAACTTTGGATCCCCGCCGTTTGGAATCCTGGTTAGTGGAACGCCTTCCCAACCAAGAACTGTCTCGCGAAGATTTAGCTCGTTTGAAGAAAAAGGAAATGGGCGAAATGATTGGGCTGTTCCAATCCCCTGAAGACTTGGCATATGCCTTTAATAATATGTTTTTTAGGGGCATCGACTTGCTACACTACATTGATGTACTCAGTTCCATAACCCTTGATGAAATTCAAGAGGTGAGGGATACCCAATTGCAAGAGCGATCACGGGCAGTATCCTTGATTCTTCCGGTGGCTGGAAACGAGAGTAAGGAGGATTGACATGACGACCGCAGAGGTCTGGCCAGTTGATGGCCAGACCTTAACACCAAAAACGGTATACCAAGTAGCCGTTCACAATTTACCAGTCATCCTATCCTCGGAGGTCGCCTACAGTATGGCGGCCTCTCGTCGTATGGTAGAACGTTACCTTGATGAAGAACGCATTGTGTATGGAATAACTACAGGATTTGGACGATTTAGCGATGTGGTCATACCTGATAACTTACGGCAACTGTTGCAATCGAATTTGTTGCGAAGCCATGCTGCCGGTGTGGGACCACCTTTTGAGCCGAGCATATCACGAGCCATGGTGCTATTACGGGCCAACGCTCTGGCCAAGGGATATTCGGGGATTCGCATTGAAGTGGTGGAGAGATTGTTGGCGATGCTTAATCGGGGAGTTACGCCGATTATTCCGTCACAAGGATCAGTAGGGGCCAGCGGCGATTTAGCCCCCTTGGCACACTTGGCGCTGGTCTTAGTGGGGGAAGGTGAAGCATGGTTTGACGGTGTCCGGATGTCCGGGGCCGAGGCGCTTAAGCTTGCCGGACTCTCGCCCCTGGTTTTACAGGCAAAAGAAGGGCTGGCTTTGATTAATGGCACCCAGGCCATGGGAGCCATGGGAGCCCTAGCGGTGTACCAAGCCGACCTATTGGCCAATTGGGCAGATATCTTGGGTGCTTTGACTACAGAAGTCCTTCGGGGAATCCCTATGGCATTTAGCGACGCGGTTGCCCGGGTGCGTCCTCACCCGGGGATTGCACTATGTGCAGAGAATTTGCGACGCTTGACTGAAGGCAGCCGTCTGACGACACAGCCGGGTGAATTACGAGTACAAGATGCCTACTCGATCCGTTGTATGCCCCAGGTTCATGGGGCTAGCCGTGATGGACTAAGACATGTAGCTGAAGTAGTCACCCGCGAGATTAATAGCGCCACCGACAATCCGCTCTTGTTCGAGGAGTTGGACATGGCGATTTCGGCTGGGAATTTTCATGGCCAGCCGATCGCGTTGGTGTTGGATTATTTAGCCATCATCATGGCAGAATGGGCAAGCATCAGTGAGCGCCGCATCGAGCGGATGGTCAACCCTGCATTGTCGGGACTGCCCGCGTTTGTGGTAGCACAGGGAGGGATAAACTCCGGATTGATGCTAGCCCAATATACGGCCGCCAGCCTGGTCTCGGAAAACAAGGTGTTGGCGCATCCTTCCAGTGTGGATTCAATCCCAACCTCGGCTAATCAGGAAGACCATGTCTCGATGGGAACCACGGCAGGGAGAAAAGCCTTGCAAATTTTAGAAAACCTTAAAACTGTGTTGGCGATTGAAGCGATCTGTGGTGCTCAGGCAGCAGATTTGTTGGGCCCCCATCTATTGTCGCCGCGGGGGAAACAAGTCTATGCTTTCGTGCGCCAAAGTGTACTGCCTTGGGAGCATGACCGAATCCTGGCCCCTGATATTGAAGTGATGAAAGAGAGTTTAAACAGCGTTCAAGGGAGAATTTTGGTTCATTCGTTGCTGGACCGTTAAGCGCGATCGCGGTATGGAACGAGAAGTTTTTCAGACATCGCCCATCGCAACCCTTCGACTACAGGGTCCAGTGACGTCGGCGACGTCACGTAGTTTGCTTCAGCGTGGCTTTCGGGGGCTCCATGACCCATAGCCACGCTGGTTCCGGCCCAGGCCAGCATTGCCACATCATTGATGCCATCGCCCATCGCCATCACTTCAGTGCGGTCAAAGCCGAAATGGGAGCAAATATAGCTCAAGGCCTCCACTTTGTCCACCTGCGGAGCGCAAATATTGATTTCCTGGTGGTCTCTATGATCAAAGATGGTCAATTCATAACCTGGTCCCTTGGTGCCAAAGTGGTGCATAAAGGGTACAATTTCAGTGGTGCCGAACAAGAAAATTTCCAACGGATCGATATTCAAGTTGGAACCATCATGTGATAGTAAAGTATCTTCCGGTCGCAAAAACTGGGATAAATGGGATGGGGTAAACAAGTTGAAGATAACCGGCCGCCCGTACCCCAGGTAACAGCGGAGCATGGTATCATGTTGCGAGGACCAACTGAGCATATCTTTAGCCGTGGTGACCGGAACTCCGCGACGGTACAAGTCGAGGCCAATCGCAGGATTAAATGCGTAGCCTCCGTTATGAGCAATGATGGGTCCGGAAATTCCGAGTTGTTGCTGAATCTTAAATGCGGTTCGCCAACTGCGTCCAGTAGCCAGAACTACCATGACACCACTCTTCCATAAGTCGTGCAGCATGACGCGGGATGAAGGTCTAATCTGAGTACTGGAGTCGAGCAAAGTGCCGTCTAAATCGCATGCAATCAATTGGATCATGGTACCGCCCTCATTTCATAAGCGAGTCGACAATTCCGGGTCTGACGGGGATTAGTTCTGCCCCCAAAACTAAATTGTTTAGGGGAGATGACAATGCCAAAAGTCATAGTGCACAAAGGCACACCGCAGCAAGTGCTGAGTGCGTGGGTGAACCGGATGCAATCCCACCGGGTCGAAACACCGTTGTCTCCAGTCGAGATTGTGGTGCCAAACCTTACCCTGGCGTATTGGCTTAAAACCGTTACCCCGTTAGTTAATGTCAAAGTCGTGACCTGGTCCGAATGGTTTTTTCGCCATTTTCCGTCGAAACTGGTCTGGCCCGACGCCGCCGACCATGTGCTTGAGCAGGCAGTGCCGCAGTCCTTGCGCGACCCGATCCGTCGACAGGTTCCAGGATTTTATCTTACCGTCATTCGCCACGCATTAGAATGCCGGGCGGCAAATATTTCGCAGGAAATATTAGGTGATCCCCAGCCTCTCTTGTTGGACGTTGTCTCGTGGTTAGCTGACGTGGCTTTTGCGCACAATGTTTATGATTCATTTAGATTGTATCAGTATGCAAAGACATCGGCGGAAGTGTTCCATGAGCAGGAGACTTCACTAATTTTTTGGGGGTTTGGACCATGGTTACCCTGGCAAAGAAATTTTGTGCGGGAGGTCGCCCGTTATCAACCCGTGGAAGTATACCAAGCGTTATTACCCCCCCATGACATTCTGCCAAAAACGTGCGAGTTGGCGTCCATTCAGATACCCACTCACTATCATGCCCCAGAAGCGGTGGCTCGTTTAATTGCGCAACGCATTACTGCCGGGATTGACCCCAAAGATATAGTGGTGGTGAGTCCCAATTCGACAACCCGCGACCGAATTGACATCGCGTGTCATCACTACCGCATCCCGGTAGCCAATCCCATTTCGGGACACACGCAATTGAGAGAAATCTGGCATGCACTCATAAACGGTCCTGATCACTCGTGGACCTGGCGGCGACTGCAGGCGCTGTTTCCGGCACATCATGAATGGATGACCCACTGGAGGCAGCGAGGGAAAGACAACCGGGATTGGCTCCAAGCACTAGATCTTGTAGTCGATGCGGTGAGACAGATGAATTGGCCGGATGCGTTGGGGACTATAGCGCAACAGCGTTTTGTTGCCTTTGCCGAGGTATTGCCTCACCCCAGTAAAGATTTGGTGGCCAAAGAATTGTGGGATCTGCCTCAACATATCACCTGGCCACTATCCAGTGGCCACGGGGTTTGGATTGTCGAAGCCAAAGACTTTTCAGGAATAGTGGCTAAGGAGTTGATCTTGACCGAAGACCCTTTTGGCAAAAGGGAAGAGCCATTGGCAGAAAACATATTGGGCCCACGCGTAGCGGATGCTTTACGGTTATTTCGCGAACATCCCTACCCAGAGGCCTCCTGGTGGGCAACAGAAAGGATATACCGTATTGCATCTGATGCCGGAGAGACGTGGGATATGCTGCCAAGTCTACCGTGGGGGAAAGGTGCTGCTACTCCATCAAAATGGTACCACCACTGGCGGGAAGACACCTCTTTTGATAAACATAGTGGCAATTTAGGCAAGGATATTGGGGCTCTCGTGCCGCGTCAATTATCGGCGTCGCAGTTGGAACGGTTCGGTTCTTGCCCGTTAGCCTTTTTCTACGACCGTGTGTTGCGGTTATCAACTCGGGATTTGGATCCATGGCAACAACTGCCGTCGCTCTATGGCCAGTGGGCTCATGTGGCCTTATATCACTGGGAACATCATCCCGAGGAGGGAGTAGCGCCGGCAGTAGACCGGGCGATGGCAGAGATATTGGGACCAAGTGAGCTGCTGCCTGCTGCGTATCGTCAAAGCCGATATCGATTAATCGATAATCTGACGCACCTGGTGCAGGACATAAAGGATCGGGAAGTGCCCGTGACGGTTGAGGTGGAAAAGGAGATGTCTTGGACCCCTATCGATTCATGGCAGATTCGCATGCGTCTAGATCGCGTAGAGTATTATCCAAATCACGAGATAATTGTCGATTTCAAAACAGGGAAAATGGATCATCCTGAGCAAATTCACCCAGACCAGCTGCAAGTGGCGCTATATATCACTGCCTGGCAGGAACGATTAAACGACACTCGGCACGTCACAAAGGGGGCGCTTTGGGGGATAAGCGACCGTAATCAATTTCGCCGCCGGGAAGTGGTAGCTACCGAAGGGCTAACGGATACGGTTCGCGAAATCGTTGCCGAAATCTTGGCGCGTATTGAAGAAGGGCAATTTTACCCACTGCCCGAGGTGCAAAAAGATCCGTGCCGATTGTGCGACTACCGTCTCATATGTCCTAGCAACATTAAGACCTTGGCACGTCGCAAGCATCCTCATCATCCCGACTTTTTGAACCTATGGACCCACAAAGAGGAGTCGACCGATGAGTAACCTTATCGATGCCAGAGAGCGTCACTTGGCCGTCACCGACTTTTCGCGGGACCTGCTGGTGGAAGCGGGAGCGGGAACGGGGAAAACCACACTTTTAGTTCAACGGGCGCTTGAGGCAATTTTGGCCCAGCAAATGGATGCTGACCGTTTGGTGCTCATCACGTTTATGGAGAAAGCTGCCGCGGAAATTAGAACAAGACTTCGCCAGGCCTTGGAGCGGGTGGACGGAGAAAATCAGTTACGAGCCCAGTCTGCTTTACATCAGCTTAATATTCTCAGAATCACTACCATCCACGGGTTTTGTATGGGGATTTTGAAAAAACACAGTGTTGCTGCTGGAGTGCCGATAGGATTTGAGGTGATGGATCCCATTGAGGTGGAGCGGTTGTGGGAAGCGAGCTTTCAACAGTGGACTCAAGAAAGTACTGCGGCCAACAGTGTGATAGAGGCTCTATTCGCAGCCCGTGTCAGTATGGCAACGATTCGGGATCTGGTGTGGACAATATCTTCCTGGGACTCTTACTCTTTACCTCCAATCTCCGCGCCACTCATCGCCCAGGCGTTGCCA
>JAMCTO010000274.1 GCA_023381095.1 Bacillota bacterium | reverse complement strand
CATCTCCTGACGGTAAAAAAGCACATGGTCATACATATGCTGGACCGTCTTTTGCAAACGGTCCAGCTGCAACGCTTCCAAATCAGAACGGGAAGCAGTTTCCGTCGCCAAATCCAATATCATGCCGCACTTGTCCCCTTTCCTATCATACGTGACTAAAACCAACCCATTTCGCTGGCACTACGGGATTATGACAACGATTAAATGGTTTTGATTTTCTCGAAAGGCTGTGAGCAGTCCTGACAATAATATAAAGCTTTGCACAAACTGTGCCCAAAAGGACTCTGATGACTCGTGTTGTGGGATCCACAAAATGGGCAAGCCACTTCTTCAGTATCCGAGGGCGGGGCCACCCCCCATTCGTTCAATGCTTGACGTCCACGGCGGGAGATCATGGAGGAACTCCAAGGGCGGTCGTGAACCCAGCGAATGGTCACGGGAGTTTCAGAAAGGGCCCGTTCCACATTTCTTTGGATGAAGTCCAGTGCCGGGCAACCCAAAAATGTAGGAATTAAGTCTACTCGGACCGTATCCTCGCCAATCATCACATCCCCGACCATGCCTAGATCAACAATGCTGAGGCTCGGAATTTCCGGATCCATTACTTGGCTTAATGCCGACATCACCTGCTCTCGAGTGAGTGTCATGATATCCTCCCTCCTCTATGACATCCAGGTTCTTGCATCACTGCCATTACCAAGGCGAACTAACGTCGATTTGGTGCACTTCAGTCATCACGTCAAGCAAATCGGACAAATCTTGGGTATGTTCGCCATTGCGTCCATTAACTTTCACTCCCGGCACCGGTCCTGGCCACGGCAACTCTAAGTCGTGAAAAGTTTTTTCCATCCGAATGGTCCAGCTGTGCTTTAACTGTGATTGTGCCAAATTGGGTAGGCCCAATTTTTCGAGAAACTCCTCCGAACCACCCCAGGCAAAAAGGTCGCTTAGGCGGGGCCAAATGTCAGCTATCCCCTCGATCAAACGCTGCCGTGACAACTCAGTTCCTGTGGCCAGCAACTGGAACCCGGTCGTGAAATGTTGCAGATGGTATTTTTCTTCCATCCTAATCTTTCGCACCCCATCTGTGAGAGGCTGATACCAAGATCCCAAGAGTGCCTCATGGCGGATATCGTCCAGCACCTCATAGAGATACCGAAGAGCCACGGTATGCGCCCAGTCCCGGTTGGGCGTCTCTAGCACATGAGCATTGGTCCAGTCTGAGGCTGGACGCAAATATACTAACTCGTCCGCTGAAGGCAGTCCTAGAGAATGAAGCAGTTCGTAGTAAAATTGCGCGTGTCCCATTTCATCCTGGCTAATCGAGCTAAAGGCCAAATCTTCTTCCAAATCCGGTGTCAGAGCCAACCACTCCGACCCCCGATGACCCACAATCCACTCATCATCGGCGATGGGCTTAATCAACTGGATTAACGCACGGGTTTCGGATTCCCCGAGATTTTCCACGGTATTGTGCCGATGATGAGTGGATTGTGGGTCATTATTTCACGAGCGAATGTCTTCGGCCACTTCTTCGATGGTCATAGCCTTGGCGCGAAATTTTTTCCAATGGGACGCGTTGTCGTACCCGCTCGGCAGTCGATACCGCTTATCAAACCCAGACACCGGTAAATGAGCTTCATCGTGGGCAGTACCAAATATGCAGTCTTGAGGCACAACCCAGATATCATACGCATTTTCCCGACGGAAAAACGTTTCTCGTGCCATTTGTAACGCCAACTCCGGGTTGGCCGCCCGCAAACTCCCGACATTGGTGTGGAATCCCAATGGTTCCTTCTGTACAAATACCTCAAACACCGGATATTCGCTGCCAACCATCTCGTGCATGCGATTCATCCTCCTCCTTTTCAAGTGAAGGCCAACCGGACGAGTGTTAAATAGCCGGTTGATGTTCAGAAACTTGGCGCTCGGAGGCCTTATTCATTGCCTCACGTACCCACCGCTGTCCCTCGTGAGCCTGGCGGCGCATAGCAATGCGAGCTTGGGACATCGGTCCCGAGTTAAGGTGCACCATCTCGTTATACCGTTCCCAGTCGGGTTGCGAGTAATGCCATTCTTTGGTGTCGGGATCCTGTCTCAGTTCGGGATCGGGTATTGTCATGCCTAACGAGGTAATTCGTGGAACATAGCGATTAATAAATTTTTGCCGTAACTCTTCGTTGGATTTGGTACGAATCTTGTATTCCATCATGCGTTGAGCGCCTTTGCCCATTTGGACCGGGCCAAAGAAAAACATCATAGGTTCCCACCAACGATTTATCGCTCCTTGCAACATGTCCCGTTGCGCTTGGCTGCCTTCGGCCAAGGCCAAAACCACCGCTTCCCCGTGTTGCATGTGAAAACTTTCTTCCGCCACAATCCGTTTTAGCATCCGCGCATATGGCGCATACGAACTATCCAGTAACATGGCCTGGGTAATAATCGCGCCCCCATCCACGAGAAATCCGATAACACCGGCATCTGCCCAGGTGGGAGCTTCCATATGAAATACATTGTGAAACTTTACTCGTCCGTCTAATACATCGTCCATCAATTCCTCACGACCCCGGCCATAGGGGCGGCTTAAATCCTCGGCCAGCCTCAATAGCATTTGGCCATGCCCGATTTCATCTTGCACCTTGGCGTTAAGAGCGAGTTTACGACGAATGGACGGTGCCTTAGGCACCCATTCTTTTTCTGGATAAGCACCCATAATTTCACTGATGCCATGCATGTGAATTTGCTTGATCAGCAAATTACGATATTCGTCGGGCATCCAATCGTTGGCCTCAATTTTTTCTCCCGCATTGATTCGTTCCATAAAAATTTGGGTTCGCTCGGTCTCTTCCACAGAATGTCCCCCCTCCGTCACACGGTTGCACAAACAGAAATTTCTTAAAGCAATCGCTTGCTTAAAAAATATCATACTGATCCCTCAACGTCGAGCCATTGTCTCGGTAAAATCCGATTAAAAAATATGGAAAGTCAAAGGCAATGATTCCTATAATATGAGCCATGCCACCACGCACTCATAGCATATGGTAGGGTAAAACCGCAGTTGAAGAGGGATGGTAGTCAACATCCGTGAAGAAAGTCGAGACCTCTTTGGCGAAGAATTAGGGGTCGTCATTGACCGGGCCGACCCGGGACAGGTGATAGCCCACTTACCAATTACTGACAAGCATTTGAACCAGCATGGCACCGCCCACGGGGGCGTAATCTTTACTTTGGCTGACGCGGTGTTTGCACGGGCCAACAACATCCACGGCATTCCTGCAGTAGCTTTAGACACTTCCATGACCAATTAGTCGCCTTATTTCGCGGCACCGTGTTTCGTATTCCGCCTGAAGGCGAGACTAAAACGGAATCTCACCGCTAATCTCGCCATAGGATTTTGCGAAAAAACGGTTTTTTGGCGGATGGACTATGTGGATGCCACTGGAACCATAAACCGCCGGCGTAAATCACCGTGGCTTCCATAGCAGGATCTGTGCCGATTCCCGAAATTTCAACACTCGGGCATATCATGCGAATCGCCTGCAATCCTTCTCGCAAAATCTTCGGGGAACCTTGAGCAATGACCATCACATGGGAGGCTAGTTCAATGGCACTCATGGCCAATGGCACCCGAAAGTTGGCGCCAATATCCAACCCCCACCATCCATACCGCTGTTTTAAGAGACGATTCAGGTCACCTGTAGTGGGCATGTGAAATATTACCGACCAAGGGGGTGGGGCTGGCGCCATCCACCCCCATGGCATTGCTTTGACCTTAAGTTTCTCATAAGAAAAGTCTCCCTGATTCCATACCTCACTGCACAGTTGGGCGGTCAATCCCGCCACACTCCAATCCAAATCCGCCCAACACCCAGAGCCATAGTGTCTTTGGGCAAGTTGAGTTAGTTGAGGAATTACCCCTGACCCTAAAGACATGTCAGGTCGCCACAAAACCCACCGTTTTGGCAACCTTAAATCCGTAGGAGACGAGGAAAAAGTTCCGAGCCAGTCTATCAAATCGTTTGAGGTCAAGTCGCCTGTCAGCAGTTCCGTGTCGGTTCCTTCAAATATTTTGCGTCCGTTATCTTGAGACAGCCATACCATCAAACGAACCTGGCTTGTTGTGGACCTAATTGTCGGCAACACTTGTTCCCAATTCGGACGTCCTGATAATCTCTCGCCTAAAAACAGTCCCCGAGCATGTGGCAACAGTTGTAAAACCTCGCCCCAGGTCTCAACCGTACGCACGTCGGGTCGGGTTGTATTAACAAATTGCTGAACCTGAGCATGTCCGCTGGCTACCACCATCATCGCGGCACCCCGACCAAGAAAACCTGGGCATGTGTTGACATCATTAAAAATTTTTCGGCTTGGTCCATAGACAACCGCAGTAATACTGCATTGGTTTGAGTGCCTAAGATATTGCTCCCAGTCGGCGCACTCACGACTGGTACTGCCGATGAGCGCCATATCTGACCGTTGCCGGTTATTACGATAATAGAAACCACACTACCGGGGGAAGCCACTTCAATGTCTGCGGCGGCGGACGGCGTCACCGCCACCAATACTCCAGACAAATGCGGCGGCGCCCCTAAAAGTGCACTCGTAATCACTTGCCCTGGCACTAAGGTGTTTTTCAGTACTTGGCTAGGAGACGTCACCAAGGGTTTTGCAGTCACGGTAGCCATTGTAAAATCACTGGGTTGCAAGGACTCTCCACGAGAAACGAAGCGAGTAGCCACTGGTAACTCAACAGAGTGTGCCAACAAGTGGGGCATGCTCAAAGCGGCGTACAATGCGCCCGCAACAATCATTGCAATGGCGCCGGAACGTGGGACCTTGAATGGAATCGCCATAATTTCACCTCGCTGTTGCCATATTGATGAGACGCACTTCATGGGGAGCTGCCAACACATTTAGTGGAACGTGGTCATCGCCGACAATTAAAATTCCTTGGCCTCTTTGAGCAAAGTTTAGCAACTCGACTTCCCCGGCTTCTAACCGCATCAGTTGGGTTACCTCCGCCAAACTTTCGGGATGTTGCCGTAGTAGCAAAACAATGGGAGAATTTCTCAAGCAAACTTCTGCCGCTTTGTTACGAGTGAAATCGCCTACGTCTTGGGTAAGGAGAGCCAAAGCTGTGCCCCACTTTCTGGCTCGCCGATAAAGCGACTCCAGATACAACGCGGTGGTCTGATCATTCAGCAAATGCCAGGCTTCATCAAAAACCACCAATTGGCGGGGAACCTCGGCCACCGTGCGTGCGATATACTCTGTCAGTGCCAAATATGCTGCGGCTTTCATTTTTTCGGTAAGCCGACTCAAGTCAAACACTTCACAATCAAATCCTGACTTTGTCCCTGGCGGAGCTAACACTCTCCAACGGTGTATCACTGCCTCTATGCGTTCGCTCATCGCCGAATCTATTGCCTCGAGTTCTCGCAACAGTAATTTGTCATCGCACACAATCTCCGATCGCTGCCGAAATACCAAAGGGTTGTCCTTATCAAAGACAGTTGAAGACTGGTGTCGTCTAATAATCCGCCAAAGTGCCCGTTCCAAAGTCGAGGTCAATTGCTTGATGTTGGGATCCAGCCGTTCCACAAACCGCAGTAAAAAATCGACTTGACGTTCCGTTTCTTCCGGGGTGTCATTGGGCTCGATTAGGAAGGGATCCCAAGGAAATTCCGGATTACCCGGATCCCCAATCTTCCAAATGTGCGCTCCGATGTGCTCCAAAACCTGGTATTCACCCTCGGGATCCAATACCTTTACAGGAATTCCCCGGTACCGAGTCCGCAAAATTTCCAATTTCGCGGCAAAACTTTTTCCCGCACCCGACCAAGCTACGGTCACTGAGTGTGGAGACGGCAGTTGAAACCGATCTACTATCACCAACGAGTGAGTTTGGGCATTGGTTCCCCAGACTTGCCCATGTTCATGGATGATCTCTTGCGAAGCATAGGGAAACAACGTAGCCCACGCATGGGCATCCATCTCCCGGGGATGCGACGGCCGCCCAAAAACGGGAAGGATTCGTTGCAATCCCACGTCCTGCTGATATCGTAACAAACGCATCACCACAAGCATTCCCGATGCCAATCCCATCAACAAATTGGACGCATCGTCCAACGCTTCAAGAGACTCCGCCCATAATGTGGCGGTCAAGTGAGTTTCAATCAGCCGGGTTTCGCCACGGGCCACTTTCCCCCGGATTCTTTCGGCATCTTCTATGGCTGTATGACGAACTGGGTCAGCTAACCGACCTGAACGTCGGTTAGCCTCCTCCTCTCCCAAATTCCACAGCAATGAGCGGTTCATGGAACCCAGTTGTGAATCAATCGGAACGGGTCCGGAAAATATCGTCAGGATCAGCGGTCGTGGAAAGCGGAGAAACGGTTCAAACCACCCCGCTTGTACTTCCCGCGGATAGGCTACTACTAAAAAACTGCGGTACCATAGTCCATGCATCTCCCATTTATCGGCCCCAAATCGAATAGCATCAGGCATTACCGCCGAAACCGTGGGAAACGCCTTTCGCGACCAAAAGCGGTGTATTAGTCCCATGCCCAGTTGACCCCCGGAGGCAACGGTTGTCCACCTCCTAAGCTGGCATAAAAAAATTTAAATGTTTCTTCACTGGAAAACATCCGAAGCCGAATGCCTAACGGACGCAAACCTTGGGTGATAATATCCCGCCGTCGGAAAAGTTCCTGTTCCGCCTCTTGCCACAACACTTCCCCACGGCGCAGCGGGCGACTTCGGCTATCAGATCCCTGCCATGGCAAAATCACAAAAAACCGACGTCGCAGCAGGTGATGAACTGACACCGCCTCTTGAATGAAATCGATATAATCGCCCAGAGACGGCCGCAACGCTGGTTCAATCTCCTCCTCACGGGATTTCAAATCCCCCAAATAGTCGTCCAAGCGTAGTACATCGGATCTCACCAAAAGTTCTACCGGAAAGTGCAACCCATTAAGAAACGCCGTATAACCGTGAATCAGACGATCCTGATCCCCTAAAGAGCGCAATGAAAAATTTACTGGTGTTGCCTCCATGATTAGCGAAAATCGGTCCCGCCCGATGAGACAAATCCCGGGTCCAATTGCACGAATGGGCAACAGTCGGTTTAAGGACACTAACATCTAATCCACCTCAATCTGTGTAGTTTTTAACGACCTATTGAGAAATGTAGGTTCTAGGCCTTACTAGATACCGGAGCATCAAGTACAACCATTCGGTCAACGCTACTTCTTCATATTTTCCCCAAGCCAAAACCAAGCTCACTATGCTAATCACTGTCATCGCAACGATGTTGGTCACCAGAACTTGATGGCGAGGCCATAATGCTAGGTCGGCTACCACGGCTATAGCCAGCCAAATCAAATCTTTGAGGTGGAGTCCCCACAAAACAGTAGGATCCTTGGTCAGGGGTATGGGAACAATTCGGTTTACATCCATGGTAGCAACCGTCCGCGACTGCCGGTGGCGCCAAATAGCCGACGCATTTGATCTGGTATCTTAGTCATGTACCACAACACCCCTGCTTGAAAGAACTCATCAGCCAATGACGACGTATGCACGGCCATCTGAACAAAAAGCCAAAATATCATTGCATGAACACATTGCACGAAGATTGCCACCAACAACTCTCGCGATAGGTTGCCGAGCCACCCATCATCCCTGCCATTGGCCCACAGCACCATAAACCATGGAATTAGCCCCGTAAGGATGTACACCTCCACCGTGCGCAGTGCATAAAACACCCCCAGATAGACCAAAAGCCCCAGAACTATGGCCCCTAACGCCAACGTTAAAAGCGGATTGAGAGACAGTTCGAGCGGAGAAGAACTAGTCACCACAGCGGTCGGCAAGTGGGTTGTGAAACTTTTGACTATATCATCATTGACCTCCAGCAACCCGCGTATCACGGGAAGCGCCGCAACTGCCATAAGGGCAGCGGTTACAGTTCTTTCCAATGAGAGGACAGAAGACCCAACTATCCGGACTCCCCATATCGGCCACATATGTTGAATTAGAGTCCATACCATTCCTAGGCATAGCCCAGCCAAAGCCATTCGCAAATTGGTACGATAAAGGTCACTGGCCATGGTGCTCCATTGAATAGGTGCAAATACGACCTGGCGAAACAAATTATCCGCCACTTGTACCAGCGCTTGATCGACCCATCGTGACAACTGTTCCAGAGACCACGTTAAAGGATTAAGAGACGACATATTGCAACAGTTGACGAATCACGTCGACCAGCAAGATTAAAGCCAAGCCAACCGCCGCGCGGCCCATAAGCTCCTTAGAACTTTGCACCGCTCGGGGACTATGCGCTACCATCAATCGAATTCCACCGTAGACCATCACCAGCGTAAACACTCCGCCTGCTAAGTCCACCAAAATACCCGTCAATCGGGAAATCATCACAAGCAATTGGGCCGAAGGCATCGGCTCCCCCTCCAATCCGACGCCAGCCGCCTGTAGGCAACTGCCGCATATGTATAATACAATCGACAGCTTAGAGAAACACTATCAAAATTTACCGGTAAAATTCGACAACTCCGAATAGATAATATTGGAAGAGTCAAGGAATTCAATGCTTTCAGGCCGAATTTGCCAAATATCGACATTTTTACAGATTTTTTTCGAACATATGGTATTTTTCCCCAATAGCACTGGCCCGCGGACCACGCAAATCCTAGACCACCATTGCGATGCTTCCAAACGTCAACGCCCAGGTTCGCCGCCCTCTTCAGAAGGGTGGTGTTCGATTCCATCCGGATGGCTCCCATGATATAATCGTTCCGTAATAAAAAGGAGTTCTTGCCTTGCCAATCCATGGGTTGCTCTTCAGCGGCCGTTAAAAGCCGCACCCACTAAACTTCATTCGGCATACCTCGAGTGTGCATACCTTAACCGTAAGTATGGTTGATTGTGTGTCTGTCTCTGCGTCTAGGAGGCCGGGAACTCAGTATGCCTGAACGGCAGGAGCGATCCTTGTGTCATCCAAAAATCCATATGACTTAGTCAAGTTGTTTGGCGGGCAGGGCGTGTCTCTCTTCGGATCCTTGATCAGTCGTATTGCTCTTCCCTTTCTGTTAATTTACTGCCTACGGGCCACTTCCCTCGAGGTTGCGTGGGTCCGGATTGCCCAAATCGTGCCGGGAATGGTGGTGGGACTGGCAGCGGGTGTCTTGGTCGACCACATGAAACGGCGATATCTCTTGATGGTAACAGATCTGGTCCGAGCCGTTTTGGTTGCCTTGATCCCCGTGGTAATTGTCACACATCGTCTAACGCTGGGTGTCGTGATTGGCATTTCAGCTTGTCTTTCGATGGCCGAAGTCCTGTTCGACAGTGCCTTCGACGCGTATCTACCCACCATGGTTCCCACCGAGCGTCTAATCAAGGCCAATGCCACGTTCGCGGCGGTCGGGTCGGTGGCCGAAGTCGGTGGCTTTGGTTTGGCGGGCGTTATCTTCGAATGGTTGCACGCGGCGGCCACATTTTCGATTGATGCCGTGTCTTTTGTAGTGTCGAGTGTCAGTCTGTGGATGATCCGAAAACCCGAATCATATTCGCGTGATACCACAGGCACTCCAGGCCTGAGTTGGCGCGATATCGGCGATGGTTTCAGGACACTAAGAACTCACACCATCCTCGGACGAATGGCGTTGCTTGACGGTTTCAACAACGTGTTCTTTGGGCTCTCGGGCGTAGTCTATATTCTGTACATCAGTCGCGAGCTCCACATACCACCGATTTTGCAGGGATTGCTTTACTCTGCTGGTGGTGTGGTGTCTCTGGCGACTTCCCGGATTAGTGACCAGTTGTTCCATAAAATAGGGATTAACCGTGCGCTTATCGCCGGAGCGCTGGCAGCGGCATCAGGAACGGCTTTACTCGTGGTGGCTACAGGGCCTTTGTGGCTCATGGCCCTCTTCGTGTTTGGGCAACAACTCTTGGGTGATGGTGGCGACACGGTGTTGGGAATTGGTACGGCGGCTGTGCGACAAGCGCACACAGAGAACGCCCTGTTGGGCCGTGTTCGCTCGTCCTGGCTAGTATTGAGTGCCGTAGGGCTTTTGATTGGGACGGTGGTTGGTGGCCAGATTGGAATCGTCATGGGACTCCGCAATGCGTTGCTAATCGGGGTCATGGTGCGGCTCATAGTAGCAGCTATTGCCTGGCGCAGTGCACCAATCGTCACCTCGACCAAATCTATAGGAAACGACATCGAGGCCTCGTCTTGAACCCAATTCGCGAGGCACGCGGACTTCGATGGCACGCGTGATTTCTGGGAGCGTCAAGAGTTTTGTGTAAACCCGATTTAGGCTTGGGACAAGAGGTTGTGAGAGCCAAGAAGAGGCTGCCGGAATTCGCAAATAGGACCCCCCCGGCTT
>JAMCTO010000273.1:3223-4128 GCA_023381095.1 Bacillota bacterium | reverse complement strand
AGGCCGCTGGCTGTTCTGCGATTTTCGCTACTGGGAACAGGCACAAGATCAAGCTGCCGACTATCTGGTGGTGCCGGTATCGGATAATCGATGGCAAAAAATCGCGGAGGTGGCCAACGCTGCCGGAGTGCACCGCATAGCCATCGAGTCAGACCACGTCACGCTGCGGGATTGGGAATCATTGCGCCAGTTGGCCTCGCCAATCCAGTGGGTACCCATATCGTCTCTCACCGAGACTTTGCGGCAAATCAAATCGCCTGAGGAAATTGGGTGGATTAAGCAGGCGGCCACGACGGCGGGGTTGGCATTGGCGCAAGTATTGGAGCATAAGGTTCATGCCGGTATTAGCGAGCGCGAAGTTGCTTGGGCATTGGAATCGGCGATTCGGGAACTAGGAGCGGAAAAGTTGGCCTTTGACATCATCGTTGCGTCGGGGCCTCGGGGATCGTTGCCGCATGGCCATCCGACATCCCGGAAAGTGAATGCGGGCGATTTTGTCACTATCGATTTTGGCGCAGTGATTGAGGGATATCATTCGGACGAAACGGTTACTGTGGCCGTTGCCGGAACACAGCCAAATTTTTCTCAGTTAGCCGACCTGTATCAAATTGTTTGGGAGGCACAAAAACAGGGAATAGAAAAAGTGCGGCCCGGGGTTCCGGTGGCGGACGTGGATCAGGCGGCTCGTCAATATATTAATCAAGCAGGGTTTGGCGCATACTTTGGGCATGGCACGGGTCATGGAGTAGGCTTGGAAATTCATGAGGCACCCTGGGTTTCGGCACACGCTGCAGCCCAGTTACTGGAGCCTGGCATGGTCATCACAGTGGAACCGGGCATTTATATTCCTCAATTGGGTGGAATAATACTCCGTCCAACTCAATGGTGACCCCGTTGCGAAAATC
>JAMCTO010000273.1:0-3213 GCA_023381095.1 Bacillota bacterium | reverse complement strand
GGTGGAGTAAGACTGGAGGATACTGTGGTGGTCACTAATGAGGGATATCAGCGGTTGACTATGGTGGACAAAGCCTTGCGAGTCTTGTAGGATCCATACAAGGTCGTTAGGTAAGGAGTGGATTAGAGATTGATTTCCAGCAATGATTTTCGCAACGGGGTCACCATTGAGTTGGACGGAGTATTATTCCAAGTTATCGAATTTCAACACGTGAAACCCGGGAAGGGTTCAGCTTTTGTACGGACCAAATTGAAAAATTTGCAAACAGGGGGGGTCCTAGAACGAACATTTAACGCGGGAGAACGTGTGCCGGCTGCCAAGGTAGAAAAGCGCGAAATGCAGTACCTGTATAACTCAAACGATGAATACACGTTCATGGACACCGAAACTTATGAACAAATCCCGTTGAAGGCCGAAGATATCGGCGAGGGAGTAAAGTTCCTCAAAGAAAACATGCTATGTTACGTGGTGCTATTTAAAGGTGCCAGTATCGGAGTGGATTTGCCTAACAGCGTGGTCCTGGAAGTGACGGAGACGGAACCGGGATTTAAGGGGGATACGACGTCGGGAGCAACAAAACCTGCTACTTTGGAAACGGGTGCCGTGGTCAAGGTTCCATTATTTGTCAATGTGGGCGACAAGGTAACCGTGGACACTCGCACCGGGCAGTACACGGGCCGCGCCTAGATCCACATGTATCGTGTACGGTCTGCATCGACGTCAGGGTCATGCTGATTCTGGACTTTTTAACCTTTTTAATGATTGAGAGTTATCACGGGAACATTGGGGAGGGCCTGGCTCCGGCACCGAAGTATCAGGCTGGGCACCTCAACAACTGCAAACAGAACCGTTCTCTCATTGTATTTCAAAAGATACACTATGGATCCGTCTGATACCTCGCTTACCGCTTCTGCTGAGAAAACAACTGATCTGTTTGGTCAGTCTTGGCGCATGAAGCGGCCAACGTTTGGTTACGTTAACACTGTAACGGCGATAAGGAGGTGTAGCGCATGGCTGATCTTCGGCGACGGGTCTCATATTTGTCGGGAATGGCGGAACGGTACGACTTAGCTGACCAAGGCCGCGAGGGGAAAATCCTGGCGGAAGTGGTGGAGGTTTTGCGTGAGTTGAGCCTCGATGTAGAAGAAGTTCAAGCCAATCAAGTGGAACTCGAAGAGTATGTGGAGGAAATCGATTCAGACTTAATGACCTTGGAAGAGGACGTCTATGTTGACGCCACCGAGGAGATGGACGACGACGATGACGATGATGACCTGCGTATCGAAGAAGAGGACGATGAAGGCTACATCGAATTAGAATGTCCGGTATGTCACCAGGATTCGTTTTACAACGAAGCGTTGTTTAACGAAGACGGCATTCAACTGAGTTGTCCTCACTGTGGCAACATTGTATTCGATTCTGACGAAGACTGTATCGTGATGGACGATGACGACGATGACGATGGGTTTGATAAGGAATACCTATAACTTGTAGACATTCACGCCAATACCGCGCGGCATGGAGCAATGTCTCCATGCCGTTTAGCGCTGTGCTCTAGTGTGGTCCTTCAAAACGGTGTTGAGCAAAGAATGCAGCGGCTTCGGAACGCCTAGTGTAGCCGAGTTTGCTCAAAATGTTGCTGACATAATGTTTTACGGTTTTTTCACTCAAAAAAATATCTTGCCCAATTTCTTTGTTGGTTTTTCCTTGCGCAATCAAGGCGAGGATCTTCTGCTCTTGTGGGCTAAGGATTGCCAGCGGATCGGCAGATGATGGCTGGCGCAGTCGGGCTAAGAGCTTTTCCGCAATTTGGGGTCCAAAAAGGGATCCTCCCGACGCCACGGTTCTAATTGCGTCGATGACTGACCGGCCTCGGGATTCTTTTAAGAGATATCCCGAGGCTCCTCCAATCAATGCATCCAGAACCAAGTCATCACCGCCAAACGATGTCAACATGATGACTTTGACAGCCGGGTCACGATCCTTAAGGGTTTTCAACACGCTTAAGCCATTGGTATCTCCTAAACGAATATCAAGCACTACGACGTCCGCTTGACCAGGAATTTGTGCTAACGCTTCTTCGCCGCTGCCGACATCTACCGTGACCCGCATATCTGGCTGCCGCTCAATCATGTTTGCTAGGCCGATGCGCACGATCTCATGGTCATCAACCAAAGCTACTCGGATAAGTTCGTCGCTGCCGTCGAGTTCTGCATTGGTTTGAGGCATGTCAAGGCTCCTTTCTCGTTGATAACGGGGTTCGGTGATGTTTTCGATTCAGAGCCGTTTCGCAGTCTACCATAAGGCTGACAGTAGTTCCACGGCCTGGTGCGCTGTCGACCTTTAAGGAACCGTGCCAGTCGCTGATACGGCGTTTCATGTTTCGTAACCCATGATGCGCTGGACTGTTTATTGTCTTTACCAAGAAACCGACTCCATTATCGGATATCTTGACGTGATATGCATCGTTGGACTTCTCCCAGTATATGGTGATTTTAGTAGCTTGGCCATGGCGACTGGCATTAGACAATGCCTCTTGAATACATAATATCAGGTCATGAATGAGTTCTGGGGGCATTTCCAAGTAACTAGCGTCGTCTAATACAATGTTCACTTCTGCGGTTAGCGACAATCGGCGCACGACATCATTCAGCGCAATACGAAAGTCCACCGGTGTGTGTTCCAGAGTTTGAATGAAAAACCGCACATCAGTCATCAAGAGGCCCAACGTATCTGAGACCTGGGTTATCTCCTTTACCACAGCGGGACTGACATCTGGAGAGTCCGAGAGATTGTCAAGGGCTAATGTCGCGGCGTAAAGGGTTTGCAAGACGCCGTCGTGCAAGTCCCGGCCTATGCGCTCTCGTTCACTGAGCGTTGCTAGCCGTGCGCGATCTTCGGAGAGTCGTGCATTAGCAATAACGGCGGCCGCATGCCGGGCAAACAGTTCGCCGATCTCTTGGTCTTCATCGCTGAATCCTCCGGATTTTTCCGTTAGATACAGGTGACCCACCACTTGGCTGTGGTATAACAGCGGCAATCCTAAAAACGTCCTCATCACTGGGTGGTGAGGCGGAACGCCTACAGCTAGCGGATGGCCTGTGAGGTCGGCCACTCGCAGCGGTTTTTTGGATGCGAGTACGTGCCCCAGCACACCGTGGCCTTGAGGATATTCACCAATGCTGTCTCTTTCTTGCTCCGTCAGTTTGATAA
>JAMCTO010000272.1 GCA_023381095.1 Bacillota bacterium | reverse complement strand
CACTGGATAAAATTTACTGGGGCGATTGGGCAACCATGGCTGTCTAGTGAGCCAATGTTTCTAACGGTGGCTGACCGTGTGCGAAACATTGACCAGTTGGAAGGAATCTTGGATCCGATATTCATTGAGCGTTCTCGTGACGAGTGGATCCACCTCTTTGAAGAGATTGGAGTTCCTGTTGGCCGGGTGAATACAGTATCTGAGGCTGCTGCTGACCCGGTATTGCTGGCGCGGGAAATGTTTTCCGAGGTACAGTTCGGTGCAACGCGGCTGAAGGTTGTCGGTTCCCCACTTCACATAAACGGCGGATCGATGACAGCGGCACCAATAGTCGCCGAGTTCAATGCCAACCAGTCAGAAATACTCGGCAGCCTCTTGAATATGGATTCCACACAGATCGAGCATTTCCGCAAGGAAGGGGCCTTTGAGTGAGCGACCAGGTGGTATGGGAGGTTCGGGGCGACATCGGCTGGATATGGATTAACCGTCCAGAGAAAAGAAACGCGATGACCGATGCGATGTGGAAAGACCTGACGCAAATCATCCAAGCAGCTGCTCCGTATGAGGTGCGTGTAATCATTATCAGTGGACGGGGAGGCTCCTTTATAGCAGGGGCAGACATCTTAGAATTTGAATCGACCAAAGCTACCCCTGCCGCTGCGCAAGCATCATTTGCATCCGTCGACAATGCCTGCCGGGCAGTGCAAAACGTGTCTGTACCAGTAATCGCGGCCATTGATGGCTTTGCTGTCGGCGCGGGTATGGAACTGGCCGTGGCATGCGACTTCCGGTTGGCTACGCGTAGTGCCCGACTCGGAATCACTGCATCCAAGTTGGGTATAACGCCCGGCTATGCACATATTGCCCGTCTCTGGGATGTTGTAGGCACGCCGGCCACAGTGGACCTGTTGATGACAGGACGCCTACTTTCGGCTCAAGAAGCCTATGCCATGGGAATTCTGTACCAAATTGCCGAGGATAACACGGATCTTCTGGACGCCTCCGGTGCATTGGCGGGGTTATTGGCGCAGCGGGCACCCCTGACCCTGTCCTGGACAAAAGCGGCTGTGCGGCATCTCGTGACGGAATCTCTCATGAACCGTATCAGAGATGATGCCCAAGAAGCGACACGCTGTTTTGAGACAGATGATTTCCGGAATGCCGTGGAGTCCTTTAGAGAGAAACGTCCACCCGTGTTCGGCAGTCGGAACCGTGAACGCTAAGGAGGGGGATACCATGAAACCGTGCGCATTTCAGTTCTATACACCCCAAACGCTTGAGGACGCTTTGGAGGCACTATGGGAATTCACTGAAGAGGGACTTTCCGTAAAAGTCTTGGCGGGCGGACAAAGTCTTATGCCCGTGTTGAATATGCGTTTGGCCACTCCCGACGTGTTAATCGACCTTAATGGACTAGAAAATGTTTTAAACTTTATTATTCCTGATAATGACCATGTTAGGGTGGGGGCTCTGACACGCCACTATCAGTTGGAGGCCTCCCCTCTTATTTCGCGGCATGTGCCGATTATCACGGAGGCGGAGCGGTTGATAGGCCACGTGGCTATTCGTTCCCGGGGGACCATTGGCGGCAGCCTGGCCCATGCCGACCCGTCTGCAGAGTTGCCCCTGGTGGCCAGTTTGCTGAATGCCAGCGTGACTCTCCGATCGAAAATCGAAACGCGCACGATTCCCGCCGCGGAGTTTTTTCTTGCCTACCTGATGACCAGCCTCGAACCCACAGAAATACTCACTGAAGTAACCATTCCTACTCTTCCTGGCCGCTCCGGCCAGTCTATTCAAGAATTCGCATTGCGGCATGGAGATTTTGCCATTGCGGTGGCCGGAGCGCAAGTCACGGTGGATGAAAATAGCTGCGTTGCCAACGCCCGCTTAGCCTTGGGAGGGGTCGGCCCGACCCCTCTCGATATGAGTGCCGGCCTTGAGCTTTTAATAGGGACCCAGCCGCAGCTGGAGGACATTGGACGGCTCGTGAAAGCCATTTGCCAGGACTTGGAGCCTGATGGAGATATCCACGCGGACAGCGCGTACCGGAAGGATTTGGCGGAGACTTTGAGTACTCGTGCCTTGGCGACCGCCCTTCAGAAGTCACGGAACAAGTGAGAATGTGGTGAGCGGAGACAGACTTCTGGCTATAAGAAGCAAATCCACCAATAAGTGGCACTGTCCCGCAAGTGCAAAGAGATGTTCGGGCGACAAGTTGTCTTGAGGTTCTTAAGCCGGCACATAATTTTTAGAGGAGGACACTGCCATGTTAGAAAAGTCCATGACCTACCGCGCATCGTATACATTGTTGGTGAACGACCAGTATTACAGCGTGGTTGAGGTGGAACCGCGCTTGTTGCTCGCCGATGTACTCAGGGATGTCCTCCACTTGACTGGAACGCATTTGGGCTGTGAGCATGGGGCTTGCGGGGCCTGCACAGTTCTTGTAGATGGCCGCCCTGTACGGTCATGTCTTATGCTAGGTGTGCAAGCTCAAAACAAGGAGATTCAAACGGTGGAGGGATTAGTGGACCCAGGTGGTGCGCTCTCCCCTCTACAAGAGGCCTTTGCTGAGGACCATGCTTTACAGTGCGGGTTTTGTACGCCGGGAATGCTTATGACGGCAAAATTTTTGCTGGAAAACAATGCACATCCCAGTCGCTTAGAAATACGTGAAGCGCTATCTGGCAATCTCTGCCGTTGTACTGGGTATCAAAATATTGTCAATGCCATCGAACGGGCGGCAAATGCCCATAGCGCGATCAAAGGCTCTGTCGCGGAGGGGTGAAGCCATGAGACGTCAGGAAGACCCAGCTTTGTTGCGTGGCGCGGCGATTGCGGCTGCACCCCTACTGCAACCTCTACGTAATGAATGTGCTGAAGAGGCACCTCAAGCAAGTGGGATAACAACCGGCGGTTGAAAAATACTACTTTAGTCGGGCCGTATACTGTCAGCCGCTCCCCTTCCGGGA
>JAMCTO010000271.1 GCA_023381095.1 Bacillota bacterium | reverse complement strand
TGAAATTAAAGATGGCATTAGTGTAGTAGAGGTGATTCGCCATGAGCAAGGTCTGTCGATAAAGGGGGATTTGACGTTTCAGGCTGGGGACATCTTGTTGATCCTAGGGGACATGGATGCGTTGGTGTCTTCCGAGAACGAACACTTAGGATTAGTATCCCCTGCAGCCACATTTCCCGATGAATCCAAGAAAGATCCGCCAACGCCAATAGCGTTGACCGAAGTCTTGATAGGGCACCGATCCTCATGGGTGGGGCGAACCGTGGTGCAATTGAATCTTCGGCATCGTACTGGGTTAAGCGTATTGGGATTATATCGGGACGGACGTTTAGTCTATCGCAAGGTATCTGCCATTGCGTTCCGGGTAGGGGATGTGTTGTTGGTTCAAGGGACACCCCAAGAAATCAGTATTTTAGAACGTTACCAGGGGATAATGCCCTTAAATACGCCAATTACTCATATCCCCACGAAACGCTATGGAGTGTGGTTGGCACCTGTCATTGTCGTAGGCTCACTGCTCCTTGCTGCGGCTAATATTTTAGGCATCGAGTTGGCGATCGCAGTGGCCATTGTTCTACTGGCCGGGACCGGAATTTTAGAACTCTCCGATGCGTATCACGCGATTGAGTGGCGTATCGTTATCTTCGTGGCGGGAATGATCCCCCTCAGTACTGCATTGATTCGATCGGGTATTACAGCGACCATGGCCAAAGCTTTGATAACGGTCGCGCAAAACCGACCCGATTGGATAATGGTGGCAATGCTTTTTGGCTTGTCGGCCATCCTCACTCAGATCATCTCCAATATTGCAACCGTCCTCGTGCTAGGGCCTGTGGCAGCGGGTTTAGCCAAAGGCATGCATATGCACCCAGATCCACTGGTTATGGCAGTCATTGTGGCGGTATCCACCTCTCCGTTGAGCCCCTTGGCCAATAAGGTGGATCTCTTGATTATGGGACCGGGTGGATACAAGTATGGTGACTTTCTCCGATTAGGATTGCCGTTTACGGCTGTGATGGGAGTGCTCTCGACCGTGATGATTCCGTTGTTCTTTGCGTTCCATTAAATTCTCAACTTTCGCAGGTAAATATGCTGGGTTTTTCCACTCCCTATGCGGCTTTGCGGGATTTTTGATCAGTGCTTGACTTTTTGAGTCCGTTAATCCGGTCACGTAGTGGCTCTGGGAGTTTTTGCAGGAAGGTCTGATAGAGTGTCTCGACTTGGTCGGGCGTCAAGTCCAGGGTTTCCTGCAATGCGGCCTCGAAGGCGGCCATGATCTGGTCCCAAACCATCGCCCAGGTTAAATCGGGCAGTTCATCGATCATGACAAAAAAGAGAGCGCCGACGGTCCGCAGATCGGTTTCGGATCGCGCTTCGTGGGCTAAAAAGAGAGACCTCCAGCAGACCAGGGTGGTGTGGGCGATCAATGCGTCATACGATCGACTCTGAAACTCGGAGGCCAACCCGAGAAAGGACTTGCTCACTTTGAAGAAGGTTTCAATATCCCACCGTTTCCCATAGAGTCGCACGACTTCGTCGTCGGCCAAGCTGATAAGAGCGCGAGCCATTCGCGCGAATGGCCGCGCCGATCCCGGATAAAGACGAGTTTCACCGGCAGAATTCCCGTCGGCGTGGGGAGATGGACCACGACGGAGCCTTGCAAATCATGTCGGCTCCAGGATCCGCGTAAGGCCCGATGGATCTGGGCCAAGGTCATGCGCTGCCCGGGCTTTTGCGTAGTTAACAACGCTAAATCGGCGGGAATGACGGTTTGCCCATCCGTCTAGACCAGCACAAGCCCGCGGAAACCGCGACGCATCCGCTGCGCCGCGTGATCAAAGATAGATGCTGCAATCAGGAGGACACCCACCATCAATTGAGGCTTTGTCATAACTCGAAGCCTTTGATACATGCGCCCGTCACGTCGTAAGAAAGTTTCTTTCCCCCTGTGACGGCCGTGCCGCGTCGACAAACATCGTTCTTGTTCTTTGACCACCTGTTCCATCCCTAAATTTAGTATGTAGAGGGTGGTCATACGGCGGAACGCGTCGTGGGCTAAACGGCTGCACAGAGGATGACTGTCGTGACTTCGAATCACTCCATGGAGTGGAACGACTCCGTTGTGCAAAACCGCAAAGCAGAACATCGTAGACGTGCCTCGCTTGATCCACCGCGACGGGACCCCCAGAACGGCTGTTCAAGAGATCATCGCCGTTTACGGCTAATAGCCGCCAACCATTCGCAGCGGTCGAGACGGAAAACAACATAAGATATCTGGGACGAGGTCGTCAATCCACAAAACCGAGTGGCAGTTCCCAGTGGTGCCGGCGGGTAACATCCAGGGCTGTGTTTAATGTCTCCTCTGCCAAAGTGGGCGCATAGCGTCTACCCCAGACAAAAATATCTTCGGCAACGGACAGAAATTCACCGTAGTGCTGTTGGGCCATCCAGTGTTCAGCGCATTCTTGCAACACATCAAGTGCCACATCGGCTCCTTTTTTACCTTGTAACATTGCATTTGCCCAATTTTGTCGGGCGAGCCAATAGAATTCGTGCGAAATGGCTTGGTAGTGCATTGACGCTTGCGCCGAAAAATGCGCGGCACTAGTCCATTCTTGCAAGGACAAATGCGCAGCACTCAAGCCGTGAGGGGCGTGCATAGACCATCTCGCTCTGCGACCTGTCTACCCCGTCAAGGGCCTGGTCAAAGGTGACAAGCGCATCGGCTGGTTTGCCTGCCCGTAGATACGCCGTTCACATGCCGACTAACAATTCCCCACGAATGTTCAACGGAGGATTCATCGTTGCCAATATCCGCCCCATTGTCACAACGTCATCGTAGCGACCGGCATTGCCATTTAATCGCTGAAGAATCAATCCCAAGCGAAAGACATCGTGATAAGCTCGGCGATTGACTTGATGAAATAACAGCGCCGATATAAAAGGAATCCATTCACGTTCGTTATACAAATCCGTTGCTTTAAATATTCTTAATAATTCGAGTCCAAAGTCAAGGGCCGCATCTACACTCCCCGCCTCAAGTAAAGTCCAAAACGTTGTATTCGCAGTCTGGAAAGCTTCGTTTGGGCGGTTGTTAAACAGCGCAATACGAATCTGTCTCATCGCGGTGTGGGGTGCAGTGTTTTGGCGGGTGCTGGCGTCATCTGGAGGCAATGAAGCAGGAAGATCCAAGCGATTAGCTAGTCGGCACCATAAATCGGTTGGAGGGTCATACTCCCCGCGTTCGATGCGGCTAATCGTTGACCGATCGCAAAGGTTTCGTGCCAGTGCTTCCTGCGACAACTTCTTCGCTTTACGCGCCTCCAAAATAGCCCGCCCTTTCTCTGTTTGCATGCGTGGCCTCCCATTCTACCATTCACTATTGTGAAAATTATGCACGTTGTGAATCGGCTTTTCAATGTAATATTGAATCGGCTGCACAAAGGGGGATCACGTATGTTGCGTCGATTGTTAGCGGTAGGAGCCGTGCTGACTATCGTGATTTTAAGCGGCATGGCCCGTACGGTTACCTACGCTCCTGGAGCATCGTCGGCGGTGACGTCCACAGGAATTACCGACCCGGGGTTTGGATAATAATTGCTCGACCACGCGTCATTAAACGTGGAATTGCGGGTAGCACTCTCACCCACTATTGGCAGCAGCCGGGAATCTAAAACCCTTACCACTCCAAGGGAGCCCGAAAATTAGTAATACTCCGAACCAGGCTTTTACGAACGCTGCTTTGAGACTCACTATAGTTGGAGGTGTAGGAGTGAAGACACGTTGGGCAAAAACTGTACTAGGGCTCGTCGCGATATCCTTTCTTATG
>JAMCTO010000270.1:4848-6815 GCA_023381095.1 Bacillota bacterium | reverse complement strand
TGGGGCGGCCGCAGTGGTCTTGATGCGGGCCGGAGACGCGGAGCGTCAAGGGCGTCATCCACGAGCCCGGATTGTGAGCTATGCGGTGGCGGGCATTGAACCTGAGGTGATGGGTTATGCGCCGGTGTTTGCCATCGAAAAGGCCCTCCAGAAAGCCGGATTGACTGTGGATGATCTCGATATCGTGGAATTGAACGAGGCATTTGCCGCCCAATCGGTGGCGGTGGTGCGTGATGCGCACTTGGATTGGGAAAAAACCAATGTTAACGGAGGCGCCATTGCCTTAGGCCACCCTATCGGAGCCACCGGCGCCATTTTAACGGTAAAAGCATTGCATGAACTGGCGCGGCGTCGGGGGCGCTATGGCATGGTCACGATGTGTATTGGCGGGGGCCAGGGAATTGCGGCCATCTTTGAGAACTACCAACGATAGCAACGAGGGGGAACTTTACAATGCGTTCAGTGGCGATGGTGACCGGAGCCCAACGCGGCATCGGTTTTGGTATCAGTCAGGTCTTAGCCCATCGGGGATTTTCGGTGGTATTATGCGACCTCGACAAATCAGCCTTGGAAGAGGCCGGTCAAACTCTCCCAGATAGCCATACAGAAGTGTTGGATGTGGCCGATTTTGCTGCCGTTCAGGTGGTCGTGGAGCGGATTGAAAAGACCTGGGGTCCGATTGCCGTGCTGGTCAACAATGCCGGCATAAACCGCGATCATATGATCCATAAAATGAACGAAGAGGACTGGGACGCGGTAGTGGCGGTAAACCTTAAGGGCCAGTTTAATTGCATGCGCCAGGTCATTCCCTATATGAGGGCACGCCAAGCCGGCCGCATCATTAATATATCATCGGCGAGTTGGCTCGGGAATGTGGGCCAGGCGAATTACGCAGCAGCCAAAGCGGGGGTGATTGGCCTCACCAAAACGGCGGCGCGGGAATTGGCCCGGCTCCACATTACAGTCAATGCCATTTGCCCGGGATTTATTGATACGCCCATGACTCGACGCATGCCCCCCGACGCATTTGAGGCAATGATGGAGAAAATCCCCATGGGACGGATCGGAACGCCAGAGGATGTTGGCCGAGTGGTAGCCTTCTTGGCTTCAGAAGATGCCGCATATGTTACCGGGGAGGTGATTAATGTGGGCGGGGGCATGGTCTTGTAAAGCACTTTTGTGGCATCCAACTGCTTCAACATTTGATGTGACAGAGTCAAACGGTTGCAGTGCGGGCGGGGGGAAACAGTATTCCGTTGAAAGGGGGCGACTTTACCGTGGATGCGCAACTCTATTACGAAGGGCAGTGGCTAGACGGCGTCGAAATGCAACGATTTACGGTCGAAAATCCCGCGACCAACCAAGTGATTGGCACTGCAGTGAGTGCCAGCCTAAAGGATTTGGACCGCATTATTGGGTCCGCCGAGAAAGGATCTTCGATTTGGGGCAAGACACTGGCTAACGAACGTGCCCGAGCTCTTAAACGGGTCGCGAGTTTGATTAGAGACCACCAGGATGAATTAGCTCTGCTGCTGACCCAAGAAGAAGGAAAGGCGATTGGTGAGGCACGTTCGGAGATTGGAACAGGTGCCGATTTTTTCGATTTCTATGCAGCTGAGGCGTTACGCACATACGGCACCACGATGCCGTCGCCATCGCCGTCGCGCTCGATTTGGACTACAAGATCGCCTATAGGGGTGTCTGCGCTAATTACACCGTGGAATTACCCATTTTCCACAATTTGTCGAAAAATGGCGCCGGCATTAGCTGCCGGGTGTTCGGTGATTGTAAAACCAGCCGAAGAAACCCCTCTGATTGCCAGCAAACTTATCGAGATTATCCACGCGGTTAACTTGCCAAAAGGCGTAGTGAACTTTGTCACCGGAGATCCTCAACTAATAGGCACCAATTTGGTTGCGGATCCTCGAGTCCGCAAGGTATCTTTTACCGGCTCTACTGAGATTGGT
>JAMCTO010000270.1:0-4838 GCA_023381095.1 Bacillota bacterium | reverse complement strand
GGGGGAACGCACCTGTCATCATATTTGATGACGCCTCTATCGATGACGCCGTCCAAGGGATCATACGGTGCAAATTCCGCAACGCAGGGCAAGTTTGTTTGGCGACGAACCGGATTTATGTTCAGCGTAATGTGCTTTCACAACTGCGGGAGCGATTACACCAAGCGGTCAACGCGTTGCAAGTCGGCGACGGGACGCGCCAAAACGTGCAAATGGGCCCGCTTATTAACCAGCAGGCAATCGATAAAGTGTCCCATCATGTGGCCGATGCCACCGCCAAAGGGGCAACCATCGAGTGCGGGGGAGAAGCAATTCCTGGGGCTGGATACTTCTATACGCCGACTATCTTGAGCAATGCGAGCGAAACGATGACATTGGCGCACGAGGAGACCTTTGGGCCCGTTGCACCGCTGTTTACCTTTGATACCGAAGATGAAGTGTATGAACGTGCCAACGGCACCCCATATGGACTGGTAGCTTATGTGTTCACTAAAAACCTAGCTCGTGCGATGCGCGCCATTGGGGCACTGGACTTTGGGGTGGTAGGTGTCAACGACCCAGGCCCGTCGTTAGTGGAAGCACCGCTTGGAGGTGTAAAAGCGAGCGGGTTGGGGCGCGAAGGCGGGCATGAAGGCATCGAAGAATTTCTGGAAACCAAGTATGTATCGATGAGATATTAAGCATTTCAGGATTCGGTAAAAGTGAACGGGATGCAGGAGGGCTTGGCATGGAGATACAATTATATTACCGTGGAGAGTGGCACCCGGGGACTAGCGGGCAACGATTTTTTGTAGAGAATCCTGCTACCACTGAAATTATCGGCAGCGCGGTATTGGCTGATTTAGACGATGTATCCCTCGCCATAGAAGGCGCGGTTCAGGCTTTTCCCGTATGGTCTAGGCGTCCTTCGGCAGAGCGGGGTCATCAGCTTCAGCGCATTTACCAGGCAATTATGGACCAACAAGAAGCATTAGCACGGCTATTGACTCTTGAAGAGGGGAAGTCTCTCAGTGAATCACGATCCGAAGTCGCCTATGGGGCCCGGTTTTTCGAGTACTATGCGGGCCAGGCTCAACGTGTTTATGGCCGCACGATGCCGTCGCCTTCGCCGTCCCGTGCCATTTGGACAACCAAAGTGCCCATTGGCGTGACGGCTATCATCACTCCATGGAATTATCCCTTTGCCATGATTTGCCGTAAGATGGCTCCAGCTCTGGCAGCTGGGTGCACTGTGGTGGTGAAGCCTGCCGAGCAGACGCCATTAATTGCGGGTCAGCTGTTTGCCCTCTTGCATGACCTATCCTTACCTCCTGGGGTCGTAAACTTAATTACCGGTGACCCGGGCATTGTTGGCACGGCTTTAGTTCAAGATGTTCGTGTCCGCAAGGTCTCATTTACCGGGTCGACAGCAGTCGGGCGTGTGATTTTGCACAACGCCGCAGAAAACATTACTTCCGTTTCATTAGAATTGGGGGGGAATGCGCCGTTTGTCATTTTTGATGATGCCGACCTGGATAACGCAGTTGCGGGCATTATGACATCTAAGTTTCGCAACGCCGGACAAATTTGCGTTGCGACCAATCGGATTTATGTTCAGCGTTCTCTGGTGCCTTTGCTTGCAGAGCGTCTAGCCCAATCGGTAACTGCCCTAAAAGTGGGCAATGGATTAGATCCTGAGACTCAAATCGGGCCATTAATTAACCATGAAGGGGTGGACAAGGTATCGCGGCATATCGCTGACGCAGTACAGCGAGGGGCATCAGTGATCACGGGCGGCCTGCCTCTGACGGTTGGTTCCGGATATTTTTACGCGCCGACGGTTTTGGTTGATGTGGATGAATCGATGGTGTTGGCAAAGGAGGAAACCTTCGGTCCGGTGGCACCCTTATTTGTCTTCGACACCGAAGATGAGGTATATGAACGTGCCAATATGACCCCGTATGGCCTCGTCGCATACGTCTATACCCGAGATTTGGGCCGAGCCATGCGCGCATCGCAAGCCATGGAATTTGGCATGGTGGGCATCAATGACCCCGTACCTTCTTTAGTGGAAGCTCCCATTGGAGGCGTTAAAGCGAGTGGATTGGGACGTGAAGGCGGGTCAGAGGGCATTGAGGAATTTTTGGAGACCAAATATGTCTCTATGAGATTTTAAATTGAGTTATTCTGAGGGATGCGGAGGTAAATGAGCATGGAGATTAAGACATTGCTGTTGGACATTGGGGGGGTGGTGCTATTAACCAATCCTGAGTTTTGGACATATCTCCATCAGCAGCACGGAGCGCCGGAAAATGTGGAACAACTGTTTTATGGCCACGATAGCCCCTGGGGCGCCTGTCGCACTGGCTTAATGACATATGACGAGTATACCCGGGAGATGGCACGGCAATTGGACATGGATCCCGCAGAACTGATTCGCCTGCGTCGCCAAATGGAGTGGATAGTCAATGTGCCAATGACCCAATGGGTTCGCCAGCAGCGGAACCAAGGATTAGAGGTCATAGCGATTAGCAATGCCGATGACAGGTTGGAGCAGCATTTGCGAGAGTTTGGTGTTGTCGATCTCTTTGATCACATCATTAATTCAGCGCGGGTAGGATTCGCCAAACCGGATCCGGAAATTTACCAAGCGGCGCTTAAGGCTACGGCAACCCCGCCAGAATTATGTTTGTTTGTCGACGACAGAATTCGCAACATGCCGCCCGCAGAAGACCTGGGAATTCAGACCTGGGTTTATACAGACTTTGAAGCGTTTTCACAGGGAATCGAAACCCTCCTCGATATTGGTTCCTAAGGAGTATATAGGCTGTTTAATGGATCTTTAAGAGCTGTCGTGCGCAAGCAAGACCGCAATATGTAATGGCTCTCTGGTAAATTTATAAGGGTTTGGCTGTACAGGATAGCCATGGTGTGCACGCCAATATCAGGTGGTGCATACTGGCTTGCGCGTCCCGACTGCAATAACTTGCTAGGTTTTTGGCGCGAAATTTTATCTACCGCACTCTATCCGCGAATGTCGGGTTTAATTGCAGGGACTGAAAGGCAACGAGGCTTAAACACCGCTATGTCAGTTTTCCTCCCGGAACACTTCTGCTTGCGTGAAAACATAAGAAATAGGATGCCGGGTTCTGGCCTACTGCGGGTGCCCGTCTCCGATTCTTGGAGGGTAACACTGGGCGCAACCGACTGCGATTATTGTCGCGGTATGTGCCGTGTCAAATTGTCATAACATTAACGTTGACGTGAAGAGCCAATGATGCATAAAATAATTGGGTAGGCTAGGAGGAAACGGAGAGATTCGAATGACAGACCAACGGTTTCTGCACATCGGCGAACTTGCCACGGAGTGCGGGACCACCACACGAACTCTTAGGTATTATGAGGATCTTGGGCTTATCGAACCTGCCATGCGGGAACGGGGCAATGGCAGTTTCCGTTTGTATCGTGTCGAGATTGTGGAACGCATTCGCCAAATTCAGGAGCTCAAAGACCTTTTAGGTTGGTCTCTTGACGATATAAGAATGCACTTCCAAGTGGAAGATGGGGTCAAGCGAATTCGCGAAGCATTTCATCGGTCTACCTCTTCGATGGAAAAGAAACAAATTCTCATCGAAGCTAGAAACTTTGCTGAGCGCCAACGAGAAATCATAGCCGAGCGCCAAAAACGCTTGGCAACAATGGATGAGGCATTGCGAAGGAAATTAGTGCGCTACCAAGAGTTAGAAGCGGCGCTAAATGAGTCGGATGGGCAGTAGTGAAGGAGCGGTCTTGATGAGGGATTCCCGCAAATGGTGGGTACTATCGGTTACTAGTTTAGGTGCTTTGCTGTCTGCTCTGAATTTCAGTACCTTAATTATTGCGTTGCCTGATTTGATTCGATCACTGCACGCGTCGCTGCTACAAGCCATGTGGATCATGATGGCTTATATGGTGGCTCAAACCGTGATGGTGTTGATGGCGGGCAGTTTGGCGGATAGATTCGGCCGACGGCGACTCTATATGTTTGGTATGGCATTTTTCACGCTGTTATCATTGATTGCCGGTTTTGCCAGTACTGCCCCTATATTAATTATCATGCGGGTGTTTCAGGGAATTGGCGGAGCCATGGTAATGGCTAACAGCACCGCCATTGTCGCAGACGCCTTTCCTCATCGGGAATTGGGCAGAGCACTGGGGATTAACGTAATGGTGGTGGCGGTAGGTCAAATCTTAGGGCCGGTCTTGGGCGGATGGTTAACCACCGAGTATGGGTGGCAATGGACCTTTTGGTTTAATGTTCCCTTTGGAATCATAGGAGTGGGTTGGGGTCTTTGGGTCTTGGGATTGAAATCGACAGTGGTTAATACCGGCCGAAGAATAGACTATGGCGGAATTTTTTCCTATTTATTCTTTATTACTGGGTTGCTAATGGCTCTGACCTGGGGAGCGGTGCAAGCCTGGAATACCACCGTGGTTTATGTCGGGGCAGCTGCATTTGTGGTTGCTTTGCCTCTCTTTATTTGGGCCGAGAACGTGAGTGAAGCGCCGATTCTACATTTGCGGCTTTTTAGCAATCGTGTCTTTGGTTTGGGCAATTTATCCGCCACGTTAAATGCTATTGCACGGATGGCTATCATATTCTTACTCATTTTCTATTTTCAAGGTGCCAAGGGCGACACGGCACTCACCGCTGGAATATTGTCCACGCCGTTGGCCATTGGCATGCTGGTATTCTCGCCGATTGGAGGGTGGATTGCTGACCGCTTTGGTGCCACACTACCCGCGACGTCGGGAATTGCGCTTTCGATGGTGGGGCTAATTGGCTTGGCTTTGGATACCCACCTTACCACGCCATATTG
>JAMCTO010000269.1 GCA_023381095.1 Bacillota bacterium | reverse complement strand
ACCAAGGCCCCCACGTCGATGGCCATTGTGGCGGAACGCAATGGAGCCTGTCGGGATGTTCCGGGTCTTGAGGAGAGGTCACCGATCTGGGGGTGAACGGTTCACCTCGGTCAATACCGATCTAACGCAAACAAATGCTCGGCGCAATTCTTAACCTCACAACATTGCCCCACTCCCGACTGATACCTTAAATCCTGCATTCGGCGACGCCCGGTGAAATTGAAAATGGGCCGCTAATGCGGCCCGGGGTGGACTGAGCATGAATCTGTTAGGGGGTGCAGGAGTATGGAATCGCGGGAGTTGGTCGAGTCTTGGTGAACCCACATCGGCGTTCTTCGGACCATCAGGAAATCTTTCGCTGGGAATTTGGCCCTACCCACAAAAAAGATGGGACTACTCTTCAGTAGCACCAGACTTAAGGCCGTCCGTCATCACATCCGCTCCCATTTGTCCGTTCCTAATCAGTGCGTGGGTAAAAACTTCAACGATCTTAAGATCGGGAGTCTGAGTTACCGTACTAACGACGACTGTTACCACCGTATTTAGAGCCAATCCAATCAGTCCTGCATTGATGCCGAATATTGGATCATGATGGCTCAGAACCAAAAGAGCGACCGTAATAAGTCCCGTCAACATGCCGGACAGCACTCCAGCAGCCGTCACATGTCGCCACGTAAATGAGAATACCACCGCTGGGAAGAATTGTGTCATGCCATCAAACGATAACAATAAAAGGGGCACCAACCCAGTCGGGGCGACAATCGCGAAGAAAAGTCCAATGAGGATCAGACCGATTATACTGAATTTTGAGACCCGCATGATCTCTGCGTCGCTCGCGTGTGGACGGAAGAATACCTTATATATATTGCGGCTGAATGCGGTCGCTGCTGCAAAAACTATAATTGCACCAGGTATCATTGCTGCCAAAGCTCCAGCCCCGCCGATTACCCCCAGAAGCCATGCTGGGAATGTCCGAGCTGCTAAAAGAAGTAGACTAAAGTTTCCTTGGAGCGGTGATAGCCGTGGAAGAACTATCAAGGCCGAAAACCCTACAAAAAACATCAAGAGCATCGATATTTGGTAAAAAGGTAGAAATATCGCGTTTCGGCGGATGACTTCTGAATCCCGTGCACTATAAATGGAGGGCCACGCCTGTGGATACATGGAAAATCCCATGGCCGTTAGGGCTACAGTGGACATGAACCACGGTATTCCTAATACCTTTGATGACCCTGGCAACACTAAAATCTTTGGATTGGTTGCAATTAAGTGATGGAACAACGGACCTATGCCGCCAAAATATGCCACAGGGATACCGATGCCCAATACGAACACTGTTCCGATCATCAGGATGTCCTTCACCACGGATGTCCACGCGATGGCACGTAACCCGCTGACCATGACAAATAGCACGACTAATACGAATCCGCAGATCATGGCTAGAGTCGAGTTAATAGCTCCGCGACTGGTAAAGTGTACGATGGCGCCCAGGCCCGTTAGCTGCAACTGAATGTAGGGAATATTGAAAGCGATACCTGTCAGCGCGACAAGTCCAGCTACCCAGCGGCTTTGAAACCGTTTCTCGAAGAAGTCCGGTTGGGTAATGAACTGAAACCGTTTAGCCATTTTCCAGATCAAGGGCATCAAATAATAATAACCAAGCGCATAACCCAACGCCACATATACGAGAATGTAGAATGCCGGAGCCCCATTCTCATAGGCGTAGCCGCTCACACCCAAAAACGTAAACGTCGTGTAGATCTCTCCACCCATCAGAAACCAGATAAGAACAGATCCAAATCGTCTCCCGCCCACCGTCCAATTTTCCAAGTCTTTCCTCTGCCTTCGTCCGGCGATCAAACCAAGAATGCTGGCTCCGAATATGATAACCGCAATAATTACTATACTTTGCGTTCCGGGATTCATCGTGCCGCCCCCCGTCTTTCAATCACATAGGCCAACCCGACCGCGCACGGGGTCGCTGTGAGCGTTAGTATCGCCCAAAACAGAAGAAATGGCAGACCAAATACCGTTGGGTCAACGGTATTGACCCATGGAATCGCAACAATCCCCATAAGAAACGGTACGGAGATAATTAACATGCCTATGCGTCGCAGACGCCTCATATTGGGCCCCATGCTGCGCACCTCCCTCTCCTTATTTAGTACCACGAACCTCTATCAAAAACTCGGAATCGGTTAAACAATCATAAGCAACACAAGCCAGTGTTTTTGCCGCGACAAGTGCAACGTCGAATGCGGCATCGCCACCGGCTAACCGGGCAAACTCCGCCGTATGATTAGGAACATCCAAGGGACTGATCGCCAACACCGGGTGGATTGCTGGAATGAGTTGAGAAACGTTTCCCATATCGGTGCCCACTCGACGGCGTTTACGGCGATGATGAATAGGAAATCCCAGACCGCTCAAATAGCTTTCAAACCGTTCGATCATAAGCTGGTTAGTTCGCAACAGTTCATACGGAGGAGATGGCACTGATATCTCAACCCGCGTTCCAGTAGCCATGGCTGCCGACGTAGCACTGGTCTCCAGATAGTGCACCATCTGGTCCAATGCAGTCTGTGAAAAACCGCGGGCAATAAACTCGCCTGCGGCGTAGTGCGGCACGATATTGGCAGCATCGCCACCGTGGGTAATAATGCCGCTTATCCCAGATCCATCAGGAAATTGTTGGCGGAGGGCATTCACATGATAAAACGTGGATAACAAGCCTTCCAAGGCGTTTAACCCCGTCTCGGGCGCAACTCCGGCGTGCGCGGCCTTCCCGTAGAAAGCAATGTGGCGCCATTGTGCGCCTACATATTCCGGAGCAAGAACCGTTTCGTTGCCTGGATGAAACATCAATGCGACATCCACATCTCGAAAGGTTCCGCTCTGAATCAGCAGAGCCTTTCCGCCCCCTTTCTCTTCAGCAGGACAACCTACCACACGTATTTCTCCAGCAATTTCTTCGGGCAAGCTGGCCAAAGCGAGAGCGGCACCACAGGCAGCCGTAGCTATGAGATTATGGCCACAGGCGTGGCCAAGTTCGGGCAAGGCATCGTATTCCGCGAGAAAGGCGACAACAGGGCCGCCGGTTCCCCGAACAGCTGTAAAAGCCGTTTGCAGTTGCCCCACACCAATTCTTGATATATACCCGTGTTCCTCTAAAAATTCGCCGAGAGTTTCTGCTGCAAATGTTTCTTCAAAGGCCAACTCTGGATATTGATAAATGGCGTCGCAAAGTCTCCTCAATTCGGCACGATGGAACTCAACGGCATGATTAATGCTTTCGTACGCCATCATAGTCCGCTTCTTCCTCCTACAGTTTTTGTCGTAATGCACGGTGAAGGAAACAAAAATCGTATCAGAATTGCTTCTTCGGTTACCTCGTGAACAGTTAAGTAACGGGCAAGTGCAGGTGTG
>JAMCTO010000268.1 GCA_023381095.1 Bacillota bacterium | reverse complement strand
TCCACAAGGTTATCCACAAGTTGTTGATATCTTTCCATTAAACAACGATTGCCCCGCGAATAGCGGAGGCGTGGATTTTATGATAGCAAATTGAGACGCCCCCCTCAATTGATTGCATGGGTTTTGAGAAATAAAATTTGTAAGGCGCATTAGAGTTCGCCCAGGCGGAAATTTGCCATTCTTGACCCTAGGGTTGCGGCTAGCTATAATGTAAGCACATTTTGGGTAGCAGGCGGGAGGTGACTGATCAGTGAAGCGAACATTTCAACCTAATCGTCGTCACCGTGCCAAGGTACATGGATTTCGGAGTCGAATGAGTACCCGAGGGGGTCGCGCGGTTTTGAAACGTCGGCGCGCCAAGGGACGTAAACGCCTTTGTGTTTAATGGGTTGGGTGAAACATGAGGCGCAGCTTGCGGTTAAAGAAACGGGCCGAATTCGGGCGTGTCTTCAAACAAGGCCATACTTTCGGGGACCGATATATGGTCCTTTTCGTTCTGTTTACGGGGGAGGACGAAACCAAGATCGGGGTTGCCGCTCAACGGTCGGCCGGGTCTGCGGTAAAGCGCAACCGGGTTCGACGACGCCTTCGGGCACTGGTGCAGGGTTATGATGATAGGCTTATACCATGCGGCCACATAGTTGTTCTGGGCAAGAGCTCGGTAGTCTCGGCGTCGTGGGAAGCGCTAGAGCGATCCTTCGAGAGATTGATGGTGAAAGCGAAATGTTTGAAGTCGTAGCAGGAACGGCGATATGAGAAAAATCGTTGTTGGCTTAATTCGAGGTTATCAGAGATATGTATCTCCCATGACCCGTCCATCATGCCGATACATACCCACGTGCTCGCAGTACGCGGTAGAGGCAGTTACCAAATACGGGGTGGGCAAAGGCGGCGTGATGGCGGTGCGGAGGATTTTGCGTTGCCATCCATTACATCCCGGGGGATATGATCCGGTTCCCTAATCGAGGTGAGGAGGCACATTCATGGGTGGCATTTGGAGTGGATTTCTGGACGTTATACGGGTGGCGTTTGAGTTTTTTACGCACCTGTCGGGTGGAAACTACGTAATCGGGATAATTTTGTTAACGCTCGCGGTGCGGGTGGTGCTGCTTCCTTTGGGAATCACTCAGGCACGGTCGATGCAAATTGCCAAATTGTATAAAGAAGAAGGCGTCAACCCAGCGTCAGGGTGCTTGCCGTTATTGTTGCAGATTCCGGTGATGTATGGCTTGTTCGATGTGCTGAGAAGTTTTAAATATCAAGCGCATCACGGGTTGTGGATTTGGCAGAATCTGGCTGTTCCCGATCACACTTATGTGTTGCCGGTACTCGTGGCTGCTAGTACTTTTTTTATGCAAAAGCAAACCATGGCGATGACTCCGCAGCAACCAGGAATGGAAGCTAGCCAAAAAATGATGCTATGGATGATGCCGATTATTTTTGGATATGTGGCTTCAAAGTTTCCCGCCGGGTTGTCTATTTACTATGTAGTGTCCAACCTGTTTCAGGTCGTGCAAACCACCATTCTATTACGCAAGCCGATTGATGGGGCGGCGGGTGGAGCTCCCGCGAAGGGATAGCTGGTGGCGAGATGGACCGATGGGTTGGTGAAACACTGAGAAAAGCCTTCGTCAGTTCTGCTGTCCTAGACTGCTTGGAAGAGTATGTCCGTCGCGTATTTGAATCCCCGATTAACCTTACCGGGTTTTCGCCAGCGCAATTTTGGGAAAAGGGCGTCTTAGACGCCCTCTCTTTATTGTCCTGCAGTGGACACGCATCTTCGGGTTCGTTGGAGTGCGTTGACATTGGCTCGGGGTCGGGATTGCCGGGTATGGTGCTAGCTATTATACGATCCGAATGGGAGTGGACGTTGGTGGAAAGCCGGGTTCGTCGCGCCGAATTTTTGCTGAACACCGCTGCGTCATTAGGTCTTAGTAACGTGAAGGTGGTGGGCGAACGGGCGGAGGTGTGGGTCTGTCAGAATCCCATGATTCGGGAGCATTTTGATTTGGTAACTGCCCGGGCCGTGGGTCCCATGTTGACTACCGCGGAATTAGCATTGCCCTTGGCGAAAATTGGCGGAACCATTGCTTTGCCGATGGGATTGGAAGGGGTTAAAGGATTGGTGGCTTCGCCGATCATCTCAGTTTTGGGCGGGGAAGTCAATGAAGAGGGCGGGGATGGGTTATTGTCCGGGATTGGGATTATTCGTAAGATGCGGAGTACTCCTGCCGTATTTCCTCGTATAGGCAGTAAATTGGGAAAATTTTAAGAAATTTGAGCCAGGGGAATCTTCGGAGGGCGGAAATTTGGTGACAGAGGGTGAAGATCATGGACAAGGGTGAAGAACTTACGGTATTGTTGCCAATAGAGAAAATCTGCTAAATCGAGACAGTGGATCAAAGAGCAATACATTCTCAATTATAGATGATCGGAAGGGACTAAGATCTATGCGTTCCGAGGTTGCCGAGGATTTCCCCCCATATAGCAGGAGGCTTTGACCAACATGGGAAAAGTAATTGCAGTAGCCAACCAAAAAGGCGGAGTTGGGAAGACAACCACGGTGATCAATCTGGCAGCTTATTTAGCTGACGCTGGCCGACGGGTATTGGCCGTTGATGTCGATCCCCAGGGAAATACTACGACTGGTCTGGGGATTGACAAATCGTCGATTGAGGCATCGATGTATGATGTGCTGTTAGGCGACGGGGATATAATGGATGCGTTGGTGCCCACCGAGGTGGTGGGGCTGCATTTGGTTCCCGCCACGATGGATCTGGCCGGGGCAGAGGTTGAACTGGCGCAAATGGAACCTCGGGAGACGTTAGTGCGCGATAGGTTGTCGGTAATTCGGGAGCGTTACGATTTTGTTTTTATTGATTGTCCCCCGTCGTTAGGCCTGTTGACTATTAACGCCCTGACTGCTGCGGATGCAGTGATGATACCGATCCAATGCGAATTTTTTGCTCTTGAGGGGCTATCCCAGTTATTGGCTACCATTGAATTGGTTAAAAAGCGTCTTAATCCCAAGCTTCAATTAGAAGGCGTGGTGCTTACCATGTTCGACGGAAGAACTAATCTGGCTTCGCAAGTCGCCGAAGAAGTTCGGGCGCATTTTCGTAGCAAGGTGTACCGATCAGTGATCCCTCGAACCGTGCGATTGTCTGAAGCACCTAGCCATGGGTTACCAATCATGCGATACGACCCAAAGTCCAAAGGGGCAGACGGCTATCGTCTGTTAGCTGAGGAGGTGGTGCAAAATGGCTAAGCCGCGAGGGTTGGGTCGGGGGTTAGCATCATTAATTCCGGATAAAGGGACAGCTGACGCATCTTCCGACACGGGTATCGTCGAAATTTTAATAAGTTTAATTGATCCCAACCCGTTTCAACCCCGGAAGCATTTTTCGCCGGCGGAAATTGCAGAGTTAAGTCAGTCTATTGTAGCGGTGGGGATTTTGCAGCCGATTCTGCTGCGTCCTGTGGACTCCCGATATCAATTGGTTGCGGGAGAGCGACGAGTCCGTGCCGCCCAAGCCGCCGGCTTGGATCGTGTGCCGGCGGTGATTCGGTCTGTCAGTGATGCGGAATCGATGGAAATGGCGTTGGTAGAAAATTTGCAACGGCGGGATCTCAATCCGATTGAAGAAGCCACCGCGTACTGGCGTTTATCTGAAGAATTGGGATGGACGCAGGAATCTATCGGAAGTCGGGTAGGGAAAAGCCGGTCACATATTGCCAACCTAGTGCGTCTGCTGGGTTTGACCGATGCTATTCGTGAGCGGATTGCCAGTGGAGATTTGTCCGTTGCTCACGCGAAGATACTGCTGTCGGTAGCAGAAGACCGACGGGAAGGACTCGCTGAAAGGGCAGTGGCGGAGGGATGGACGGTGAAGAGGCTTCAATGGGAGGCAGAACAGACGGCGGCAACCAAAGTGGCCACGACTCGCGATACTGACGTTCATCTTCGGGCCATAGAAGTTTCTTTAAGGCGGAATCTTGGCACTCGGGTGGTGCTTCGAGGAAATGCCGGTAAAGGAAGAATCGAGATACCGTATCGAAGTGTGGAGGAATTGGAGCGTTTTTTGGAATTACTTCAAGGAGATCGGGGGAGTGACCCGGGATTTGTAGTCTAAATGGCAGTGTTCCTTAAGGAACATTTTAGCGGAAGGGGTGTTCCTCGAGGAACATGAATCACCTGACGGGCGTTATTATCAATGGTGTGGGTATTCTGGTAGGCTCCGGTTTAGGAATGCTATGGGGACACAAGCTTCACTCAGGGTTTCGGGAACAGGCCATGCGGTTGGTGGGCATGGTGGTAATTCTAATAGGATTTAAAATGGCGTGGCCGTTAAACGACCCCGTCAACACCTTGTTGTCATTAGTGATTGGCGGATGGATAGGCTGGTTTCTCGGCATAAACGATGGCCTTGAGAAATTTGGACATTGGGCGGAATCGAAAGCACGCCGCACCGGATTTTCTAAAGGCTTTATTGCCGCTAGCCTCATATTCAACGTGGGACCGATGGCGATCCTGGGAGCGTTGCAAGAGGGACTAACAGGAAGATATAGCATATTAGCTACTAAGGCGGTCTTGGACGGTACCACCTCATTGTTGCTAACGACAGCGGCAGGGTGGGGTGTGGTGGTAGCCGCAGTGCCGACAGTGGTCTATGAAGGTGTGTTATCGCTTCTTGCGGGCGACTTAAGCCATGCTCTGCAGGGCCCCTTGCTGCTGCAGGATGTCACGGTAGTGGGCGGATTCATTATAGCGGGTATTGGGTTTAATTTTTTCTTGGACCGCGCCGTGCTAAAAATAGGGGATTTGCTCCCGGCGCTCAGAAAAACC
>JAMCTO010000267.1 GCA_023381095.1 Bacillota bacterium | reverse complement strand
ATTTGTCCAGAAAACAGAGAAAAATCCATATTTTTGTATAAAGGATCGCGAGGGATCATTGGATAACTTTCATTTCGAATGTCGTTGCAACTTCGGCCGTGCGGTGTGTCATTAAAAGGAGGTTGTGTGTGAAAGAAAACCAGCGATATCGAGTAGAACGGCACGGGATCGATATCATTCCCCATGATCAGCGTGAGGGAGCCCCCCGACAATTATTCTTTAACTGGGCAGCCGCAAACTTTGCCATGGGGAATTTAGTCATTGGAGGCCTTTTGCCATTTTTGGGACTTAATTTTTGGCAATGTTTAATAGCACTCTTGGTGATGGATGCCTTTGTGTTGGTCTTTGCCTTGACTAGCCTTTATGGGCCGCGTTTTGGGTCGTCCACCATGACCACTAGCCGTGCTGTATTCGGATTGCGAGGGAACTTTTTACCCACTTTGCTAACTTGGGTAGAGGCGGTGGGTTGGGAAGCAGTGAACACCGTGCTCGGAGTGTTAGTGGTGGTAGTGGTTATAGAAAAGTTGGCGCCTGGTGTCTCGGGTGGTCTTATTACGGCCATTGCTCTTCTATTCATGATAGCTGGTACGCTCTTGTGGTCATTATTGGGTCATGCTACAATTCTGCATTTGCAGCGCTATACGTCAATCTTGCTGGCCGTTGGTTTTATTGCCATGATTAGTCTTTTGGTGGCTCATGGTATTCTCTTTCGATTTAACTGGGGCCATCGTGTATCTAGCTTCGCCGCAAACGGTGCCTGGGGCTCCTGGTTGATTGGTTTGATGTTGCTGGTGTCGTCCGCGCCTTACGGATGGAGCAATTTTTCGGCCGAGTATTCTCGATACTTACCCCATACCACTTCGCCAAGACGGGTGGTCAGTAGCGTGTTCTGGGGATTCACTATTGTGTCCAATGTTGTGATGCTGGTTGGAATTATGTTATCTCTCAGTGTGCGCATGGCCAATCCAGTGCAAGATTTGCCGAAGGTGCTTCCCCCCGCGTTTTTGGTGCCGTTTATGGTTATTATTGTGGTGGGATTGTTTTCCGCTAATGTGTTAAATGCTTACACGTCAGGCCTGGCACTGCAGGCCATTGGAGTGCCGTTGCCAAGACATCAAACTGTGGTCGTAGATATGATTTTGGTTGCTGCCATGGGATTTTTTGCCCTTTATGTCTATAATTTCGTTTCCGGGTTCGAATCATTTTTAGGGCTAATGATTGTTTGGGTCACCCCATGGACGGCTATTTATGTGGCCGCATATTTTTTAGACCGAGGTCCTTACGTTCCCGAAGATCTTTTCCGCAAGGGAGGGCGATATTGGTTTCAAGGGGGAACCAACTGGACCGCTATGATCGCGTTTCTTGCTGGAATGGTGGCGGCTCTCTTGTTTGTCAATGATTACCCACTGTTTGTCGGCCCATTGACCAGTTGGGTTGGCGGGGGAGATTTCAGTTTGGTGGCAGGAACAGTGGTAAGTTTGGGTATTTATGTTCCATTAGCTTTAAGGGAAAGACGGTCGATACCGGAAGCGTATGAGGCTGCTGCTGAAGAGTGACATCCACAAACGAGGGCCAATCTGCTGGTCCTCGTTTGCCTCTGTGGGCACACCTAAAACCAGGGAGAACTATAGAATTACACGTTGAAATGGGCCTACTCGGGCATGGTAGCTATTGCTCCGGTTACACGCGTTATTCCAGGAAACAACCGCCCAATTCGGGTCTTGCATCAATTTCCGTTTCGGGCTCTGTTTTCGGCGCCTGATTGACTGCCAAGGAATGGCATCGACGGCCCGTCAGTTCGCACCACACTAGACAGCGATCTTTTCCGCAACCAAATAGAATCTCCTGAATTTGAGGGTCACCAATCCATCCGAACCGGCTTGGGTATAAAATGCCTCTCGAACAATACACCTGAATTCATCGACATACTCTTGACTCAAATTTACAGAGTAATTTTCCGGATCCAGATAACCGTTTTCGGCACCGACCTGAAAATTTTGATAAACCTGCTCCGGGCTGAGCGCTCGGTTTTCCTCCCGAGTGGAACAGTGGGTAACCAAGAATCCCTGTCGTTCGAACAGATTCTGATAATCCACGGGAGATTCAAGAAAAAACCACGGGCTTTTAAATGTTGAAAACACGTGAGCGGTGGTTTCGCTTCGACTAAGCTGTTCAACGGCCGCTAGGAAATTTGGGCAATATCTCGAAGTCGCTGGCGCTTGAACATAACGCCCGCGCATTCCCCTTCTTAGGCGATAGCCAAGAGGGGGTCAAGCGGGCCAGCCCTAAATGTTTGTTCTACTATAAGGGCATAGGGCCGGAACGGTCCGAATCGACGCCTGGGGAGATCCAGCATAAGACGCACGCAGTCTAACGGCTCGGCGCAGCGGTCGTAGAACCAGGAACTTCCGGGAGTGATCCCAGAAACCCCTGCCTCAACCCGTATGGGTTAGGCGGCGGGAGAGTTCATCGCCTACGCGCCCGGATCTGGTGAGGGCTCTAAAAAAGTTTTGAACCACCCGGTCCGGCGCCGTAAACCATTGAAACGCCGAGTTACAATACACGACATCAAATTCTCGGTCGTAATCCAAGTCCCTTAAATCGCGTACAGCAAAATCCAGATTGGCAATACCTTTTGAAGATTCCTTGGCCACCCGAATCATCCCGGGTGCGTTGTCTATACCCCGCACACGGTTTCTGGTGAGCGAAGCGATGTGCCGAGTGATAGTGCCGGGGCCGCATCCCACATCGAGAACGGATTCGTTGTCGTGGATGTGTAAAAGTGTGAGGAGAACCTTCGATGCACTCGTTTGGACATAGGCGCCTGACTGGTAGGACGCGGCCTTGTCCGAAAAATAATTCGCCTCGATGATACGCACCTTCCTCGAGCAAGTGAAAACCGAGATGCACCACTTTTTATGGGCATCCGGTCCATTCGAAAAACATCGCTGAACTATAAGGAAGTCTCTTCGCTCCATGAGCGTAACACCACGGGAACGATTGATCCAATATATAGATTCTATCCGTAGTATAGTTCAAGCCTATCAAATCGGGTGCTCTATGGAAATCCGGATATTGCGGTATGTGTTGGCCGTAGCCGAGCATCAGAGTTTTGCGCGGGCCGCCCTCCATCTACATATTGCCCAACCTTCGTTAAGTCAGCAAATGGCCAAACTTGAGCGCGATCTGGGAATGACTTTGTTCCTGCGGGGGCCAGGCCCGGTAACCCATGGAAGATGCAATATTAAGACCTAAACGGGGGTTAGATCGCTGCGGCCTGCTCTGGCGTCGGCTATAATTCGACTTTCGCCGTCAAGGCGAGTGTCATCGCACCACCCTCCCGGGATTTACTACGCATAGCATATCGAAGTATTAAGATGCGACTCCGGAAGGACATTTCTCCCGTGTCGTGGCTCCTCCTCGGCCTGAACACCGAGGTGTCTGCCGCGCCGTATTTTGATGAACATGCTTCACCTTCTGCATCACGATGATGTACCACGTCTTACACATGTTACGGAACGGGTAGTGCGAGCCGTTAAGGTCGGGGTCGTTGATAATAACTATGCCAGCACTGAGGATGGCACTCCACGAATTGATTGCTGTTGAGAACTGGGTTGGAGGTGTCCTCCCAGTCTATTATGGCATCGAATGCGGAGAAATTGAGATCAGGGCTTGACATAAGAAAATTTCTCCTGCTGTCGTCTAACTAGGCGCCCCACGGCGGATGGGACAATAGTCTCAGACTTCCCCAAATAGACGACAATACCCGGTACAAACCACCGTTTTTTGGCAAGTGCGTGAATAATTTAGTCTTGACGTAAAATATGACGCCTGTGGATAATGTGGATAACCTGTGGATAATTAAATTAGAGATACTGTGGCAAGTAATGGGTCTGGCACTGTTCCCCCTGGCTCAAGGAAAAATATTATGAAAAATTTCTAGACTTCCTGCAGGAGTTTTGCGGACCGCCGTCGAATGGGTTTTAGAAATAACAGGCTTCCCGCACCCCAGAAGGAGATGGCACCATGACAGCCTCACTGCAATGGCCTTTACCCATATTGACGGTCGAGGATCCGGGCCCACGGTGGGTGACCGCGACGTGTCGGCTCGAGCCGGGGCTTGACGAAACCCGGGTGTATGTGGGTGAG
>JAMCTO010000266.1:3223-6357 GCA_023381095.1 Bacillota bacterium | reverse complement strand
TGTGAATTAGACCCCTTTTAGGAATAATACATTAACAATACTACAAATCCATCCAGTATACGTTGTTTGATTCGCTATTGTTGGCGAATATTCCTTCTTTTTTCCAAAAGAAAGTTAAAGAATAGCGGTGGCCATGCCTCGGATTCCAGAGAGCACCCTTTTCATTCGCCGTGATAAGTTGATGGCTTCCCAAAAATGGACGCCGTGCGCACCTAGATGGGGTCTCTATTTTCTTTATCATAGTGTTGGGAAATCCGGATCTGCACACCCGTTCCCTGGGAAGTTTACCTTGCGGTGGATTTCCCTCCGACAGCGTTACCATGCCCCCTATGGCCAAAGAAATTAGTCCGGTCAGAGTAAACAAGGCGTCATCATGGGGGGACCTGAACGATTTACAGACCCCTGGGGAGGCCAACAGAAGACGTGTCCCGCCCCGCATCATTCGCTGCACCAGACAGGTCTGGAAGCCAGTCCGGAGGCATAAATCTTTCGGTCACCCTCCCGTTGTTGGCAAAGTCCGTGCCATCAATTTGCGGCTCTTTTCCCATTGCGATTTCAAGCAAGACGTCCACGTCATCATTGAGCCATCCCGATGGGGCAATCTTGACTCCCATGGGTACAGAATAGCGGTGTTTTAAGTTACGCACCAACTTTAATGAAGTCTTTGGCAGAGTCGATGCCTTGCAAACGGGGGGCAATCACCGCTGATTGCGTTCTTTTAAGCCGAAATACCGTCTCATTTCAAGATCAGGTTCTTTCGTTGCCATGGCTGCCGCGGCTTGTGCCTCCCGGCCAATTTGTATCTCAATGGCATCGGCAGTTTGTAGGTATTCGCCGTGATTTTACGCTGATAGCGGACAAGTACCACGATGGTACTGAACAATTCGCTTTTTCGCTGCTTGACGTTCTTCGGGAAGGTAAGCCACGCCAGTGTTGGTTGCGGTGCCCGCCATATTAGCCCCAGGCGCCAACGCTAGTTTGGTTTTTAGTGACAGAGCGCCGCCGTAGGACATGGCTGCGATCAAAATGGGAATTTCTAGTGTGAGCAGTTTGTCGCAGTGGGGGCCGATAACGGTCTTGAGGGATATTTGGTCGCGGTTTCCCGTAGCGAGTTTCGCTAACCGGGTAGGATTGAAGACGGTTGCTCCCAGTGAGAAAGGACGAGAGGGGTTCCCATACGGTGACTTAAGGACGAGGCATTTTGGCGGCGGAGCATGTTTTCGTAAAATGTCTGGGAGTTGGCACGACGCAGGAGACTTAGCATCGAGCTCAAATTTTGAGTATAGGCGGCGGCGAGAAGTCCTTTTCACATGCGATCATCAACCCGGTTAAACAGCCAGGGATCAAGCCACCACATCACTAATGTGAGCACCAATCGCTGCGAGAACTGCTGCTGCCATCGGCCGGAATATTGCCCAGAACATTGACATGCCCTCCTTATGGGACAACATGCGTTAAATCACTAATACTTATGCGGGTTTTGAGGCTTCGAAGTAATTGGGAAGGGCTTGCTCTTGAGGACCAACCAATGCGATCTGCTAGGTCAGTCTCTTAGTTAGTTAGGGGTCAAATATAGTAAAATTGAGAACAATACCGCTTGATGGATCTGTCAAAGGGATTATGTCTTGGTGGACATCAGGAGAGAGGAAGGGCAGGAGTCCCATGCACGTTGTTACCGTGTCCAAACGCCTATTCAATCCAGTCCGATTGCCTGGGATGGGGCGCAGCATTGAAATCAACGATCTCTCCGACAGCGAGGTGATCCAAATCCGCCATGCATTTACCCAACAAAATCTGGCGGTGGAATTCGAAGAAGAGCCGGGTACGCAATATCCGGTAATCCAATTATGGGCAAACCCTCATGGCGGAGGTCAAGTGACCGTATTTATTTAGGACTATGCCGGCTGATGGTCTCTATTTGCAAGTTCCGTACTTCTTTTGAGTGCGAAACAATGGAATATCAATCGCGGCTTGGGACGAAGTGGGCATGATAAGGGGAAATCATTTTTCAATCAGGGGGAAGGGGAATGGGAGAAGAAATCGCGTTGATCGTTGGCGGCAATCTGGCTATTGGTGCGGTGGCGGTAGGAACTGCGGCTCTCATTGTACGAGGTCTCACGCTGCAAGACCAGAGGATCGATAATCCGCCGCGCATTATTCCGTTTCCCAAAGGAATTCGCCGCTGGTTGCGCAAAAGACACTATGCCCAGTCCCGGACCATGTCTCGCCAAAAGGTGCAACGGCCACGTCGGCCCATGTGATTAGTTTTCCTTTTGGGCAACAGTTCACGAAATGGGCGCAAACGGGATGAAATAAGCCTTTCAGTCGCTGAAGAGCAGCAGCATAGAATCGTGGAATCAAAATGCTCGAAACTAAATCCGAATAGGCAGTTGCGATAGAAACTTGAAGTGGTAAAATAATGTTGAGTGCAATTATTGTGAAGGGGGGCCCACAGCATGGAGTTTGCATTAACTCCGGAACAGTTAGAACTGCGTGAATGGGCACATGGCTTTGCAGAAAAAGAAATTCGACCGGTAGCACCATTTTACGATGAACACGAAGAAATGCCTTGGGATGTCTTAAAAAAAGCGGCCAAGATCGGATTGTTGGCTTACGCCATTCCTGAAGCTTACGGCGGCAGCGGCGTCTCTAGCTTGCTGACGAGTCTGGTGGTGGCGGAAGAGTTGTTTTGGGGATGCGCTGGGATTGCGACTGCCATGGGAGGCATCGGCCTGGCTTCGATTCCCATTTTAGAGATGGGTTCCGAGGAACAAAAAGCCCAATGGTTGCCGCTCTTTACGGATCCAGACCAACCGCGTATGGGAGCTATGTGTTTGACAGAACCGGAAGCGGGATCCGATGTCGTCAATATGTCGACCAAAGCGGTAAGGGATGGCGACGAATATGTGATTAACGGCACCAAGACCTTTATCACCAATGGTGGTATCGCTGATGTTTACGTGGTGTTTGCTAAGACCGATCCGGCTGCGGGGTACACAGGAGTTTCAGCTTTTGTAGTCGACGGCAAAACACCCGGCATCAGTTCCGGCAAAAAATTTAAGAAATTGGGCCTGAGGGCGAGCCATACTGCGGAGGTGCTGTTTGACAACGTAAGAGTTCCAGCGGCCAAACCT
>JAMCTO010000266.1:0-3213 GCA_023381095.1 Bacillota bacterium | reverse complement strand
GAAAATGTTGGAACATTCGCGTCCTAGCGTTGCCATTGCTGGCGTCGGGGTAGCAAGAGCGGCATACGAATATGCGCTACAATATTCCAAGCAACGGGTTCAGTTCGGCAAGCCCATTTATCATAATCAAGCCATTTCGTTTACCCTGGCGGACATGCTGACCAAAATTGACGCGGGGCGGTTGTTGGCCTATCGGGCAGCCTGGCTTACCGACAATCATCAGTCCTGCAACTTGGAAGGCTCCATGGCCAAGGCCTTTTGTGGGGATATGGCAATGGATGTTGCCACGCAGGCGGTGCAAATTTTGGGGGGCAATGGTTATATGCGCGACTACCCAGTGGAAAAATGGTTTCGTGATGCTAAAATTATGTCCATTTACGAAGGCACCTCACAAATTCAAAAACGCGTCATGACGCGGATTATGTGAGATTACAACCCCACTAAGACCTAAAGAGGAGTGTTGAATGCGATGTCAACTAACGAAGTATTTTCGGAATTGGGCCAGCGGCTGGCGCAAAAGCCGGCGACCGCTCTATCTTCTGCGCAAGGTGTCTATCAATTTTCTTTAACCGGCGATGATGCCGCCGAGTACAACATTGCGGTTACCAGTGAAGGTGCCACGGTACACCAAGGCAAGGCGGACAATGCCGGGGTCACGATTACTATGACGGCCGACAATTTCAAGGATTTGGCCGCGGGCAAACTCAACCCGATGAGCGCATTTATGGGCGGCAAATTAACCGTGACCGGCGACATGAGCATGGCATTGAAATTGCAAACTCTCATTAGCTAGGCAGGACTACCAAGGAGGCACTTATGGCAGACGCGTATATCGTAGATGGACTGAGAACTGCATTTGGCCGCCGCAATGGAGGGTTGTCCCAAATACGGCCCGATGACTTGTCGGCTTTGACCTTGCGCCATTTGGTTGAGCGTACTCATGTCGACCCCATGGACATCGAAGATGTCCGTTTAGGTTGCGTTACTCAAGTCGCAGAACAAGGATATAATATTGGCCGCTTGGCACCTTTGATTGCCGGGCTGCCGGTGGAAGTTCCCGGCGTCTCCGTTAACCGCATGTGTGGATCTAGCCTGGAGACGATTAATCAATCAGCGCAGGCGATTATGGCCGGAGTGCATGATGTGATGATTGCGGCTGGTGTAGAATCAATGTCCCGGGTGCCTATGGGTTCGGATGGCTCTACCTTTAGTGATGGGTTGACCGGTCAATACAACATTGTACCGCAAGGCATTTCCGCCGAAATGATTGCTGAGAAATGGCATTTAAGCCGGGAACAACTAGATACATTTTCTCTGCAAAGTCATCAGCGGGCACTGCACTCGCAAGGTGAGGGATATTTTGCCGGTGAAATTTTGCCGGTGGAGGCACCTCAAGCGGACGGATCGACCCGCACTGTTAGCCAGGATGAAGGACCCCGAGCGGACACCACCTTGGAGAAAATGGCGACATTGCGCACCGTGTTTAAGGCTGACGGTGTGGTAACGGCAGCAAATTCCAGCCAAATTACCGATGGTGCCTCGGCTTTGCTCTTAGCTTCGGAAACTGCGCTGAAAAAATATGACTGGACACCGCGAGCACGGATTGTGGCCATGTCTGTTGTCGGGGTGGACCCGGTCATTATGCTGACCGGACCGATTCCTGCTACAGCTAAGGTGTTAAGCAAAGCCGGACTCAAATTTTCCGACATGGACGTTGTTGAAATCAACGAAGCTTTTGCCTCCGTGGTATTGGCGTGGGGGGAGGAATATCATCCCGACTGGAGCCGAGTCAATCCACATGGTGGTGCTATTGCTTTGGGTCATCCGTTGGGTGCCTCGGGTGGACGGTTGGTGCTTACGGCACTTAATCACTTGGAACAAACCCAAGGCCGATATGGACTTATTACTATGTGCATTGGCTGGGGGATGGCGATTGCCACCATCATTGAACGACTGTAATTCTGAATGTATAAAATGGCAGGGGCGCCCGAACGGTGGGTGTCCTGTTATTTTGTGGTGCTAGCAGGTTTGGCTGCAGATTCTACATAGATGTACCACCCGGAATTATATCCAGCCAGAATTTGATTGTCGCCGATGGTTTGCAAAGGTGTGGCGGGCGCGGTGTCAAGGCTAATCGTCGCCGGAGGTTTGATGAATCCCCAAGTTCCGGTGGCACGTTGCCATTGGTATAAATATCCCCCGGGGGCCCCATAGATCAAATTTCCGTTGGGAGTGGCCGCTAGCTGGCCAATACCGATATTGTTTGCCTGTCCCGGTACGGGTAATATCATCCATTGCTGCCGACTATTGGAGTACCGCACTAGTACGGGATTAGTCAGGTTAACTAATGCGGAGATGGCGCCTGAGGGAGACATTACCATATTTGCGGGCGCTGCGCCCAAGGCCGGGAAATCAGCCACTTCACTCCAATTTTGCCCGTTATTACGGGTCTCCAGTACCGGCCCGATCCCATCTCCGGAGACTGGTACCAACGCTGCAGCAATCATTTCCGGATTGGAGGGATTAATGGCGTAGTCCTCCACCTGCCACCGATTGGTATTGACCGACAAGAGTGGAGTCCAATGGCTGCCATTGTGGCTAGTCATAATAGTGCCATTGATGATAGCCCAATATTGATGGTTCATTGCCACCAAATTGGAGATGGCAACCGACCCTATGGCCCATGGGGTCCAATGGCGTCCCCGATCGAAAGTCAGGTACCCTTGACTTTGTCCCGACGGATTTTCTTCCAATAACAGGGCTTGATCCGGGTTGGACGGCAGCGCGGAAATGGTATCCGTCTGGGCAGCGGTAGAGTGACCCGGGGCAGTGGCCCAGTAGGCGGTGGATTGTCCTGTCATTACCGTCCAGGTGTTATTGTGCGTCATATAAATATTGGAGCCTGCTGCGGCAAAGCTATTAATCGGACTAAAGGTGCCGGTGATCCATTCGCCGGCTACTGGAGTTTCGGTTGGATGGGCGGCAATGGCAACCCCATTGGAAGGAGTAGCTCCTTCGAAGGTATATACCGGGACGCCTTGGTCAAATAAGGTGCCTCCGAGAACGTGCCGATGGTTGTCAAGTTGTACTGCCAGCGAATTTGCCGAGACGCCATTGAGGGTAAAGTGACCCGACAAAGACAACGATTGTCCTGTAGGCACGGCCATGGGGTAGGTATAGTAAATGGGGGACATGCCGCCATCCAACCGAAAC
>JAMCTO010000265.1 GCA_023381095.1 Bacillota bacterium | reverse complement strand
GCGGTTCCGTTTGGGTATCAGCATCAAAGGCCACGATAACGCGACGAGCTTGGGTCTCTTGCAAAGCGGAGAGTACGGCGTTGTATCGCCCAATGCCGGCGACACCCAGCACAGGAACTTGCAACGTTTCGGCGGCGATGATGGCTTTGAGAGGGCCTTCGGTGATCCACAACTCATCCACGTCGTGATAGGGCGCATTGCTGGGCCAGGCCCAATGCGGAGGAGAACCCGACGACGCGCCGCCGGGATATTGCAGGGGGTCACTCGTTGACCACCATAAGTATTTGCCCAGGTCGCTGTTGTCGGGGTGAATTTGCGCGGCAATAATGTCGGCAGAACGGTTGCGCACAGGAATCAGGAAACCTGCGGGTCCGTGAAAGTGCCCATCGTCTTTCCATGAAAAACCCGGAATGCCATGAAATGTTTCGGCGGTTTCCTGGAGTTTGGCGAACCATCCAGTGCGTTCTAAGGGCACGGAGCGAAACCCATGGATTTCAATGGTGGCGGGATCCAAGCCGCGATCGACTAATTCCGCCCAATGCGTGGCGTGCAAAGTTAAATGCGGCCACACCGCTTGATAGGCGGTAATCCATCGGCGAGGAATCTGCCACTCGCCCCAAATATCACCGAGGTCGCGACCGCTAGCCGCTGCGGGAACGGGCAGATTGGTTGCTTGTTGCAGATACTGCAACGCTTTGGCATACGATAGATGCTGCGTATTTTGCACCCAATCGATGACCGTCCCGTAGGTTTTGCAAGCAAAGCAATAGTAATGGCCCTGTTCTTGCATGGTACCGGGATAGACCGTGAAATTAGGGTGGTCATGATCGGCATGAAAGGGGCAGAGACCCACCCAGACCGGGCCCTTCTTTTTAAGCGGCAAAGCGGATTGAATGACAGGAAGAATATCGACCCTGAGACTTTTGTTGCTTATCGTGTTGCGCGTGATGGCGTTGTTTCATGGTGTACATATTTTTATCGGCTTCGGCGATGACGCTATCCCAGGAGTGCTGTGGTTGTTTTAAGGCGATGCCAATTGAGCAGGACAAGTGGTGCTGATCTAATGCCGTCAAAATGCGTTGTCGCAGATCATGCAAGGCCGGAAGAAATGTGCAACTCAGGGTGCACAGCACAAATTCATCGCCGCCCCATCGAACAATGCGGTCTTCTTGTCGTAAGCTATGATTGAGCACCGTAACAATGCCCTCGAGATACGCATCGCCCGCGGCATGGCCTTGCTGATCATTAACTTGTTTCAAAAAATCTGCATCCACAAACAGCACGCCGGAAACAGTAGCTTCGGGGAGAGTATCAGTCCATCGCATCCAATCATCGCGATGCCAGCAGGATTGCAAGGCGCGGAGTTCAGGCATAGGGAATCTGTCCTTTCGGAAAAGATTAAGAAAGATTCCACGAGCGATAACCCACAGTGAGTTGTGTGTTGTCCAACACGGGAATGTGCATTAAAGCAGTAAGGGGCTAGGCAAGCGGAGAAACGGCAGCAAGGGCATAAATAGACCATGTTTTGAAAGCAGCGGAGGATGAAGAGAAAATGCAGCCCGAGTTGATTTCTACGGGGAAACCCCAGCCAGCTATACGCCGTAGCCTACAGGGCTGCCACTCGGGCTTCAGGGAAATGCGGAGCCGCCTTGCTCCGATACCTGTCGCCGTCTCTACGGTGACAGTATGCCTTCGCGTTGAAGTACTTTTAGTATACGTATCGTATGTCGTTCTGTCAAATTAACGATTGTTCGTGCGAGAGACGCCGTGTGCCCGTTGATCAAAACAGGTACTCAAAATGGGGCCACAGCAGTTCCGGTGCTGGTCACCAGTTGCGGGGTATTAAAAACCTGATACCAAAAAAGCCATCCAGCGCACCCGCAGGTGTGCCGGATGGCTGAATGGCTGAATGGGTAACGTAGAACGGGGTGTTAAAAAACTGCACCCATCGCTTATTTGGAGTATTGGCTTTGTAAGAGGCCGGGTTGCTCTATCTCACCCAGCAGTAACGCTGCTAGGATTCGAGGCCCACAGTCTCCATAGACATCAATATTGCCGGTCAAGCTTATGCTTAGGGTATACGATATCCAGCCGAGAACGTATGCGTCCACAAGAGTCCGTGGTTATACGAGTCGTGCTCGATGGACTTGGTTGTTGACGCATAGGCGACAGAACGCGCGTCTTCGCGCGTAGGGCTCATTCTCAATTTCTTGATCGTTGCGGTGTTTGACAGAAACCCGCGCTCTACACAAGAGAGAGCAGGCATTGTGAATTTTAGTGTTGGATAATTAATGCTCCGGGGCCTCCAGTAGAGTAGGTACCGCCAACACTATTTCCGCTGTAGTCTAACGTTTCGCCAGATCCTTGGTTAAGATCTGAGGTGTGTAAGACGATAGTCCCCCCGCCACCATCACCACTACTTTCAGTGCCTGCCGTCCCTGACACCGTAATCGTGCCGGTAATAGCAATTGAGCCCGCATTAATGACAATCTCGCCGCCGCCATTACCTATAGTCCCTATAGGGTCACAGCTATTTGACCAAGATCCCTGTGA
>JAMCTO010000264.1 GCA_023381095.1 Bacillota bacterium | reverse complement strand
GCCAAAAGCGGGACCGCTTGACGTTGCATGTTGGCTCCCATCAAGGCACGGTTGGCATCGTCATGCTCCAAAAACGGAATCAGCGCGGTTGCGATGGAAACCACCTGTTTCGGCGACACATCCATGTAGTCGACGCGGTCCGGTGCTTCTTCCAAAATCTCGTGGCGGGATCGTACAGTTACCCGGTCTGCCACAAAATGACCGTCGTCTGTTAACGGTTCATTGGCTTGGGCGATGACCGTGTCGTCCTCTTCATCAGCCGTCAGGTAGACGATGTCTTCAGTGACCACGGCACGCTCCTTATCGACGCGGCGATAGGGCGTCTCGATAAAGCCAAACTCGTTAATTCGGGCAAATGTCGACAAAGACCCAATAAGTCCGATGTTCGGACCTTCTGGGGTTTCGATGGGACACATGCGCCCATAATGCGAATGGTGCACATCGCGGACTTCGAACCCTGCACGTTCCCTGGACAGTCCACCCGGCCCCAACGCAGACAACCTGCGCTTATGGGTCAATTCCGCCAATGGATTGGTTTGATCCATAAACTGCGACAACTGCGACGACCCAAAAAATTCTTTGACAGCGGCCACCACCGGCCGAATATTGATAAGCGCCTGAGGGGTAATTGACTCCATATCTTGAATAGTCATGCGCTCGCGCACCACCCGCTCCATCCGGCTCAACCCGACTCGGAACTGGTTTTGAAGCAATTCGCCTACCGAGCGCAAGCGCCGATTTCCTAAATGATCGATGTCGTCGGTAGTACCAATACCATCGAACAGGGTCATCATGTAGTTGAGGCACGCCACAATATCATCTTTGGTAATCGTCTTGGTGGCGTTTCCCGGTTTCCCATTAGAGACGGCCATTAGCTGTTGTCCGTTGGGCAATTGAACATGGATTTGCCGAATCGAGGCAGCATCCAATGCCTCGGCAATTTCCCGGCCAATGTGTTCTCCTTCGCGAACAATAATTTCTCCGGTTTCGGGATGGATAACTGTCTCGAGCGCAGTGGTTCCCATAACACGGCGCCTCAACGACAACTTCTTATTGATTTTGTAACGACCGACGCCAGCCAAGTCATAGCGCTTGGGTTCAAAAAACAACGACTGCAGCAAACTGCGAGAACTTTCAACGGTAGGAGGCTCTCCTGGCCGCAAACGCCGATAAATTTCGACCAGCGCCTCTTCTTCGTTTTTCGTGGTATCCTTGTCCAACGTGGTCCGGATCCGCACATCATCGCCCAGAGTCTCGACAATTTGGGCATCGGTTCCATATCCTAACGCTCGCATCAAAATGGTTGCGGGCAATTTGCGGGTGCGATCAATTCGGACAGAAAGCACGTCATTGCTATCCGACTCAAATTCGAGCCAGGCACCGCGGTTGGGAATAATGGTCGCAAAGAACAGGGGTTTCCCGGCAGGATCCAACTGCTCTCCAAAATAGACTCCGGGGGAGCGAACCAACTGGCTGACAATAACCCGTTCCGCGCCATTAATAATAAAGGTGCCTTTATCGGTCATGAGAGGAAAGTCTCCCATGAACACATCCTGCTCTTTTACTTCACCGGTCTCTTTGTTGATCAATCGGACCCGCACATGGAGCGGTGCGGAGTATGTTACATCACGTGCCTTGCACTCTTCCACACTATATTTAGCAGGTTTTAAGGTGTAGTCTACGAAATCTAAAATCAGATTCCCGGTGAAGTCCTGAATCGGAGAAATGTCTTTGAACATTTCACGAAGACCTTCACTCAAAAACCAGTTATAGGAGTTTTGTTGAATCGCAATGAGGTTAGGCATACCTAGGACCTCATTGATACTGGCAAAGCTCAAACGTTCAGGACGCACATTGTCCAGAGGATACGCCATCCACTGTCAGCTCCTTGTTCTCCGGTATCGGATTTTCCTCAACTTGGTATGGGATGAATTGGCTTATAAAATATGACAAGTGTAAATAGTATCACAAACCCACCCCCAGGTCAAGGACAATTCCGACCTGAAGGAGGGTTCGCGAACGCTGCCGTAGCAATTATTTGATTTGTGCCGTTGCGCCTGCTTCTTCGAGTTTGGCCTTCGCAGCTTCCGCATCTGCCTTGGCAATCTTCTCCTTCACTGGCTTTGGCGCTCCATCAACCAATGCTTTGGCTTCGGTGAGGGACAACCCGGTCAATTCACGAACTGCCTTAATGACCTGGACTTTCTTGTCACCGGTTACAGTCAAAATGACATCAAATTCGGTCTGTTCGACTTCTTCCACCGGAGCCGCTGCGGCACCACCAGCAGGCGCTGCCGCCGCTACCGCAACCGGAGCTTGAGCCGTAACCCCAAATTCCTCTTCTAATGCCTTGACTAGTTGCGACAGTTCCAGCACATTCATGCCTTTTACTAACTCAATTATCTCTTCGACCTTGGCCATCAATTTTCCTCCTTTGGGAATAAAAAAATCACGCTTCGACTGCTGCTTCTTTTTGCTGGCGAATTTGATCCAACGCTCGGGCCAAATTTCCTAATGGGGCGTTTAATACCCATGCCAATTGTTGAATCGGGGCATTTAATGTTCCAACCACTTTGGCCAGCAACACATCCCGCGTAGGAAGATCAGCCAAATCCCGAACGCCCCGCGAATCGATGGTTTGCTTACCCAAGATACCCGCTTTAATCTCAATTTTGCGCAACTCGCGGACGGCTTGAGACATTAACTTGGCAGCGGCCACCGGGTCATCATAGGAAAATGCCACCGCAGTTGGCCCTGTGAGATAGGGATCCAATCCCTCGATGCCAACCTGGTTCGCTGCGCGTTGGATTAAGGTGTTTTTGATGACGCGAAGTTTGACGCCACCTTTACCCAACTGGGCGCGCAGTTGGCCAAATTGTTTTACGGTGAGGCCACGATAATCTGCAAGCACGACGCCTTGCGATGTTTCCAGATCCTTACGCGTTTCTTCAATAATCGCGGCTTTCTGGGGTGTAGGCATTTCACTCACCTCCTTCTTTTGGTTTCACCCTGCGGAGCACAAAAAAATCCTCAATCCCAAGGCAGGGTGAGGAAGAGCATGAAATGGGCCATTTCAAACTTCCACCTAGATGGGATATTGAGCCACAATGGCACCCACCGTCTTGGGCTACGTTCAGGACATTACCATAACGCTTGACATTCCGTCAAGCGTTATGGTCGCTCCTTGAGCGGCTCAATGCTAACCGGACTAAATGGTCGATTAAATCTTCGAATGAAATTCCCGCGGCTCGCGCGGCTTTGGGCAGCAATGAGTTAGGGGTCATCCCCGGTATGGTATTTACTTCAAGCACAACCGGCCCCCTTGGGGTTAAAAAAAGGTCGGTGCGCGAAAATCCTTCGCATCCTAGTGCCTCATGAGCAGCAATGGCCATTTTTTGCACTAAATCGGCCGTGTCTGGGTCCAGTGGCGCAGGACAAATTTCGTCGGCGCCACCGTCGGCATACTTGGACTGAAAATCAAAAAACGCGCCCGCTTTAGGCACAATTTCGATGACCGGCAGCGCTCGCACACTTCCATCCAATTCTTCTAACACCGCACAGGTTACCTCTTTGCCAGAGAGCTTCTCTTCCACCATCACATCCACTCCAAATCGTCTGGCCAGTTGCAAGGCATCAACAAGTTGGTCGCGCTCCTCTGCCATGGCAACACCGACACTTGAGCCTCCCGTGTTGGGTTTTACTACTACCGGATACCCTAACTGGGATTCAATGACGGCCACGGCAT
>JAMCTO010000263.1 GCA_023381095.1 Bacillota bacterium | reverse complement strand
AAATCGCCCCCAGGGAGAATTGAATTGCAGGTGATGGCATAAGGACCAAGGACAATAGCTAGGGATTGCATTAACGATCGGACTCCGGCCTTGGTCGGGGTATGCGCCGTTTGAAAACTCCTGCCAACCAAGGCAGAGATGGCACTCAAACTAATAATCCGACCGCCATGGCCGCCGTCTCGCATAATGCGCGATGCCGCCTGCGAGCATAAGAAAGCCTCGTTGAGATTGACGCGATGCATCTGATCCCAGATTTCTTTCGTGAGATCAACCATTCGACAACCGGACAAATCCCCGCGTTATTGGTCAAAATGTCGACCGTGCCAAATGCCTCGACTGTCACCTGAAACAGACTCTGGACCGCATCGGCGATGGACACGTCCGTCTCTATCGCCGATGCCTTCCCTCCGCTATCCTGGATCGTCTGAACGACCTCATGCGCGGCCGCGGCTTCCCCGGGATGGTCTACAACCACCTGGGCTCTCCTTCTGCTGTCAATCGTATGGCAATGGCCCGCCCAATGCCTCGCGAGGCTCCCGTGACCACCGCGACCTTATCCTTTAAACACATGGCCTGTCCTCCCTATCCCTTTACTCTTTCCAGTTCCCTATGGGCGTTATCAATTCCCCTAATCCTTCGATGCTAACCGAAACGGTTTCTCCCGCCGTCAGCCACTGTCGTTCGGATTCCGGATGGCCCAAGACAACTCCTTCAGGAGTGCCGGTAAAAATCGCATCCCCCGGTTCCAACGTCATATATCGCGAGATGTAGCTAATGAGATACGCGCAAGAGAAAATCATGTGCCGGGTATTGGAATGTTGCACCTCGACCCCATTTCGCCGACAGACAATTTCTAATTGGTTAGGATCGCGAATTTCATCTGGAGTCACTAGATACGGACCCATAGGGCCAAAACCGTCCGCGGCTTTCCCAAGCAACCATTGGCTAGTGCGAAATTGCAGGTCTCGCGCGGACAAATCATTTCCATTGCAATATCCCGCCACGTAACGTAAGGCATCGGATTCGGCAATCTTCACGGCCCGACGTCCCATAATCACGACTAATTCCGCTTCATAATCCATTTGTTGAGCATCTGCAGGCGGGTGCACCACGTATTCCGATCCCACTACGGCATTGCAGTATTTGTTAAAGAGCACCGGATCTTTTGGAATCTCCATGTGGGATTCTCGGGCGTGCGGCCGATAATTGAGCCCGACGCAGAGAATCTTGCCGGGTTGAGTTACCGGAGCCAGCATTTCATCTGGTAGACGATCCGTCACGACCCCATTGTTCCGCGCCCATTCCGCCCAAGATTGCAATAAATCTCGTGCATTATCCTGGTCGGCCAAGTAACGTTCCATCGTCCACTCGCTATCCCCCTGCCCACGGAGAACGGCTACATAACTCACCCGGAGCAGCCCCTGCTCGGTTACCCACCAAAGCTGCTCATGTCCATCCAACCGTCCATTGGCTAAACGCATCGATTCTATCCCCCGTCCTAAATGGTTAATACGATTTTTGCAAAACGCGCCGATGACGATGCCTGCTCCGCAAAGGCCGCGTCTCCGGCTTCCATGGGCCGAATGTCCAACCAGCCTCGGTCTGAGGGAAACGCTTGCCCTGCATTGACTAAATCCGCCGCACGCCGAAATTCCTCATCGGTATAACAAAAGCTCCCCCGAATATCGATTTCGTCACGCACCATCGCATTCCCTTCGAGAATCGATTGATTTTCATGCAGTCCAATCCACACCGCACAGCCTCCCCGGCGAAGCGCCTGCATGCTGAGGGCTCGTGTGTCGGAAAATCCCACCGCGTCAATCACTCGATCCATCGTCTGCCGAATGCCCAGATGATCCACTGTGTCCGGTGACATGGTATCAGTCGCCCCCCACTCTTTGGCTTGCTCCAACCGATAGGGATTAGGGTCCACCACTATAACCCGCGCAGCGCCTACAGCCCGTAACAGACGCACTGCCATCAACCCGATAATGCCAGCACCTACAACCATAGCCTCGTCGCCCATCTCGACGCGAGCTAATCCGACCGCACGCACCCCGCATGCATAAGGCTCCACGAGAGCGCCGTCAATAATATCCCTTACCGGATAGCACTGGAGGGCGGGCACGGCCACCCATTCCGCAAACGCCCCGGGAAAATCAATCCCAATGATCCGGCGCGACAAACACCGTTGGCGATTGCCCCGGCGACAATTGCGACAGTGTCCACAACTCACCAACGGGTTAGCCGTTACGACATCCCCCACCGAGACCTGTGTAACCCCTGGCCCCAGCTGCGCTACGGTGCCCGAAAACTCATGTCCCATAATCAGGGGAGGCCGCCGCAATTCATTATGGCCGAGGTATCCAGAAATTTCCGACCCGCAAATCGCCGCTCCCCCCACGCGCAACAATATCCAACCGGGATCCAACTCCGGTTCCGCCGCATCTCTTATCATCATTACCTCTGGTGCCGTCCATGTGAGTGTTTTCATGTCGTTCCCATCCTTTATTCAGTAATAG